>DASTLG010000159.1:0-10654 GCA_035715245.1 Patescibacteria group bacterium | reverse complement strand
TCAACTTTTTCCGGGTCTGATTTTTTTGACCATCCAAGGCGGCGAACAACGCGAAACACATGCGTATCAACCGCCACAGCCGGAACTCCAAACGCATAAGACAAAACGCAATTCGCTGTTTTTCTCCCAACGCCAGGCAAGGAGATCAATTCTTCAAAGGTTTTTGGCACGCGGCCGTGGTAATCTTTCACAATTTTCTGCGCAAGGCCTTTGATCGCCTTTGCTTTTGCTTTATAAAGGCCGATCGTTGAAATGGACGTTTCTATTTGGCGAATGTCGGCTTGAGCCAGACGCGAAAAATCCGGAAATTTTTTTCGGAATGCCGGAAAAATTTTTAGAACCTGTTCATCCCGCGTACGAGCCGAAAGCAGGGTGGCAAGCAAGGTATCGGCCGGATTGCCCAAATCCACCATGCCCCGCGCCGGATATTTTCTTCGCAGCACGTTTATGATTTGGGAATCAGAAGACGACATAAATTATATTATTTTCCCAAAATGGAAACGCTCATTTAAATGAGCGCCGTCCCGCTCATTTCCGGAGCCTGCGGAATCTCCATCAGTTTACAAATCGTGGGCGCTACATCCGCGAGCATACCGACAGGTTGAGCGAGGGATAGATCGTCTCCTACTACATCTCCGCCGGGCGCTTTCAGCCCTTCCAGCTCATGCGCGACAATGACGCAGGGCACCGGATTCGTCGAATGTTCCTTGTCCATTTCGCCGGTCATCAAATTCTTCACTTCTTCAGCATTCCCATGATCAGCCGTAATAACCACAGCTCCATCAACCGCGAGCGCCACATTCACAATCCGGCCCAGAGCCTCGTCTACCGCTTGGCAGGCTTTAACTGTCGCTTCTTCATTTCCAGTATGACCAACCATATCCGGATTTGCGAAGTTAGCCACAACAAAATCGTACGTGCCCGCGCCAATTTCTTTTTCAATGCGATCCGCTATTTTGAAAACGGACATTTCCGGTTCTTGATCGTATGTAGAAACCCGCGGCGAAGGAATGATCACACGATCTTCGCCGGGAAATTCATCCTCACGCATCCCGTTCAAAAAAAACGTGACATGCGCATATTTTTCCGTTTCCGCGATATGCAGTTGTTTTAATCCTGCGTCAGAAATCACCTTCGCCAGACAATTTTCTATCAATTGCGGAGGAAAGATCACCTCAACCGGCAGATCTTTCTCATACTCTGTAAATGTTCCAAAAAAAAGATTTTTGATTTGCGTGCGCGGAAATTTATCGAATGCCGGTAAAACAAAGGCCTTGGTCAATTCACGCGCGCGATCCGTCCGAAAATTAAAAAACACGACCGCATCCCCTTCTTCCACTTTCGCGATCGGCTGTCCTTTTTTTGTGATTACAGTTGGGACGAATTGTTCGTCATAAATTCCTTTCGCATATGAGGCTTGAATAGCATCATCCGGTTTCTCCACCTGTTCTCCTTGACCTTGAGTGATGGCATTGTAGGCTTTCTCAATACGATCCCATCGGTTATCCCGATCCATCGCGTAATAACGACCGGATAAGGTCGCAATCTGCCCAACGCCAAACTCACGCATCTTTGCTTCAAGTTCTTTGATGAATCCAGCAGCTGAATTATAGATGGAATCGCGCCCGTCTAAAAATGCATGAATGAAAACAGTTGAAACTTTCTGCCGATGACAAAAATCTAAAAGCGCATAAAGATGCTCTTCGGAGGCATGAACCCCTCCGGGAGAAACCAGCCCCATGAAATGCAATTTTCCGTCCGTGGTTTTTATGTGCTCAATCGCCTTCAGCAAAACCGGATTCTTATAAAAGTCTTCTGTAGCGATCGATAAGTTAATGCGCGGTAAACTTTGATAAAAAATGCGTCCCGCACCAATCGTGAGATGACCAACTTCTGAATTACCCATCTCTCCCCAGCTTAATCCAACGGCCTCGCCAGACGCCTGAATCGTCATGGCAGGATAACTCTGCGTCAGCTTACGAAAAACCGGCATTTGCGCCGCCGCCACAGCATTGCCTTCGCCGGCCGGAGCAATGCCAAAGCCGTCAATAATGAGAAGAACAACAGGTCTGTGTTTAGCCATGGCTCACAGGATAGCAATTGCGTGAATGCCTCACAAGACTACTCGGTTGTATAAATTTAGCTAATATTAGCCATTCTATAAAAAAATCAACGAATCTTGGCAACCGGCCAAATTTTAGGTAAGACAGATTGACAAAGGAGCCATTTTCCGCTAGAATGGTCCCTTGCTCTGAAAAAGAGCTGAACCTCGAAAATACGAGCAGATTGGAGGGCGTAATGACCAGAATCGTAATGCCGACCCCTGGAAGAACGCTGGTCGCGTGGTTCGAAGACCAGCTGAGGCAAACCGTCGCCCCGAAGGATGAGCTCGCCATGGGCGGCGAACCGGAACGCGAACCGGAGAATCCGGGACTGCGTGTCGGTAAGCACATTGCCCGATGGGCAAACTGGTTCCCGTTCGAGGCCACGCCAGAGCAGTTCGAGAAGTACTGGCCGTGGCACCGGGCGCAAATCCTCAACTTCCTGAAGGCGATCGCCGGAGGCGAAGAGCTTCCTGAGGCCGTACGCGAAGACGCGCGTGATCTCACGGAAGTGCTCGGCCAGCTCGAGCGAGAGCTTTTCTCCGAAGAAGAATTGGAGGGGATGGAAGAACAGCCTCATGGAAATCTCCCGGGAACCGACCCGCACGAAAACATCACGGTCGTGTTTCCGGATCCGGACGCAGACGCGGAAACGCGGAAGGCGTTCGGAAAGCGCGCGGAGAAGTGGTTCAAGGCATTCGATCCAATGCATCCGCCAATGGATGCAGAGCAGGGCGACGGACTCCTGATCGGCCCCGGAAAGCCGATCGAAGACATAGAGGATTTCACCGACCACGCCGAGGAGGAAGAGATGACAGACCCAGGAGTGCTCGAGCAGAAGAGGAACGAAATCCAGGGACAGCTCGCGGCTCTGAAGTTGGAGCCCGAGTACCTGGTTCGCGAGAAGAGGGAAGTTCTGCTGGGGCTCAGGCTCCAGCGAATCAATCTCGAATCCGCGGAGAATCCGGATCCGGAAGAGCTGAAGAAGATCGATCAGCTCATCGCGGACACGGAACAGGAAGTCAACGTTCTCGAGATCGCCGAAGTGGAGCGCGACGCGCGACGCGAAGAGCTCCACGATCTGATCGAACAGGCGCGAGAGAACGGCGGACCGCTCGCCGAGAAGGAGCGCGCCGTTTACGAGCGCGAGCTCCGCGTCCTGGGACTCGAGTCCAGGGGTGTGTCCGGAAAGCCGTACGAGAGCTTCAAGACCGCGGTCGAGGAGGCCAAGGCCGAGCTCGAGGACGAGCGTAACAAGCTCGCCGAGTCCATGAAGCCGGCGGAGCCGGTCGAGGCGCCCGTCGAACCCACGGTCGTCGTGGAGGCGCACGAGGTCCGGGCCGAAGCCACGCCGCTCCCGCCCCCGCGGCCGCCGGTCGTGACCCCGCCGCCCATGCCGTCGGCCGTGGGAGAGCGCGAGATCAAGACCGAGAAGGTCGAGCCTCTGCCGCCTCCGCGGCCGCCGGTCGTGACGCGTGAGACCAAGATCGAAGTCGTCGAGCCTCAGGCGCAGGCGCCCGTGCGCAATGGCGGGAAGACGACGCTCAGGGGCGTCGGACCCGCGGCGCCCCGATGGACGCCACCCAAGCCCACGGACACGGTCATCGAGCCGGTGCCGGTCGTCATGCCGGTGGTCCAGCCGTCCCAGCCCGCGCCCTCGCAGGTGCAGGCCGGAACCGGCACTCAGACCGGAGGCGGAGGCGCGCCGCCCCACAGCGGAGTCGTCGCGCGCGCCACGGCAAGCGCCGGCGGACACGGATGGCTCTGGGCCATCCTCGCCGGAGCCGTCCTGGTGCTCGTTGCCGTGCTCATCGTCATGTCTGTCCGCGGGAAGAAGCCGCAGGCCGTGGCCGCGGCCGACCTGCTCAACCCGGAGAGCATCAAGACCATGCTCTCGAAGGCCAATTTCGATCTGAAGGATCTGCCCAATGGTGCGGACGACATCGATCTCGTCGACGGCTACGTCTACATGGCGTTGCCCGAGGGCGAGTCGATCTTCTGTCCGCGTCAGCACCCGGCGGACACCATGGACTGCTTCGTGTGCCCGAAGGCCGTCGACGCCCTCGGGTATCGGAATCCGACGACGCACCACATCACGCTCCAGGACCCCGACCACTGGCACCAGACGCAGTGCGCCACGGCCACCCTGGGACGGACGGCGACGGCGTCCAAGTAGAACGCCGTTTCACCTAGCACCTTTCACTTTTCGCTCCCTGTCTTCGAAAGAGGATGGGGAGTTTTTTTATTTCAAAATCCTCACAATATCTTGCCAAGCACGATTCATTTTGATACATTCGCACGGCACAAAAATTTATTGGACATGAACATCGTTTCGGGCTATAGCGCAGTTGGGATCTTCGCTATCGCTTCGATACATTCTTTCCTCGCTCGGAAGCAATACCAAATTATTGCTTCGCTCACTCGTCAATCATGTAGCGCGCTGAGCGAGGGAGTGAAAGCGAGCGTGCGTAGCTTTCACGGTCAATGAACATCGTTTCGGGCTATAGCGCAGTTGGTAGCGCGCTTCGTTCGGGACGAAGAGGTCGGGAGTTCGAGTCTCCCTAGCCCGAAACGATGTTCATGACGATCAATAGACACCTTGAAAGAGGTGTTTTGTGTAAACGACCTCTTTGGCACGAACGAAGCTTGCTTCGTGAGGGAGTCAAAGCGAGCAGGCGGAGCTTTGACGAGGTCGGGAGTTCGAGTCTCCCTAGCCCGAAACGATGTTCATACGATCAATAGACACCTTGAAAGAGGTGTTTTGTGATAAAATAAAACCCGTTCTATGCCTCGGTTTCATCAAAGAGAAAACCCGTTTCACGAAAAAAATTTGGATCCGAATACAGATGAATTTATCAATACGGTTCTCAGGAGAAAATCAGGAACGGTTATCAAAAAAGCTCAAACTCATCCAGCGGAGGATTGGGGAGATGTTGTCGAGGCTGATGATAAAGCCATAGAAGAAGAGCGAGTCTTTGGAGAGCTTTATGCACGAGAGCGAAGCCGTTTGCAAAAATTTTTTGGGATGACAATCGATGTCCCTCATATCCCCAAAGGTGTTACTCCTGAAAAAATTGCTCAATGGGAATCCATGGGCTTTAAACTGGAGTATTGGCCAAAGATTAACATGACAGAAGAAAAGAATTTCCCAGGCTGGCTTCATAAACCAGGAAAGAGATATACGCCTGAACAACGATACGGGATTGAATTTTTTGATGAAGCGAACACAATCCAGAATCTGCCTGAAAATAGGAATAATCCTAAACTCCAAGGATTGAAAATGACAGAATTACCCGGTTGCTGGATCTTGGCGGATATGAGGGACAAGCCAGTCTTTGAGGACGACGAAAACCAAGCCTATACAAATGACACGCTGATTCAGGGCGTGTTAAAGCATCTGGTTTCAACTGGAATAGTGAACCATGAGGCATCCACGGGATTACGAAACAAAATCCATCCGCGCGTATTCGATAACCCCGCTTTTTGGGAAGCGCTTAAGATGGCATTGCAGGTTCACGATATTCCAGGAGTGGTTCTTCGTCTGCCTCGCATTATTGAATCGAATGTGAGAGGTCAGAGTCATGGATTCCACAACACGAACACGTATGAGTGGTGTGAAGAATATTATGAGTCTGGCAGGCGGATATTTTCTGGCGGCTCGGACCACGGCGGGGCCTCCTACCTCAACTGGCGCACCAGCTGGCTCTGCACTATCGGCTTTCGTCCCCTGGTCGTATTCCCTCAAAATTAAACAGAGGAATTTTCAGCTAAAATGCTTGACCATCCGGCCAATTCGTGCTTTTATAGAAGCGCAGAAAAAAGAAGGAGGCCGGCATGGCGACCATCGGCGAGCAATGGCGTCAAGCGCAAGATGTGGCGGCGCGACGCAACCAGGAAGACGAGTCGAGTGCCCGCGAGCAGAGGGCACTGCGCGAAGCAGAAGTTATCATTCGGACCCTCCAGGAAAAGATTTCTTCAGATTTGTCAGCACCATCCCATCTGGCTTTCGGCCATGTGACTTTCGAAGATGTCGCGGGTACGGACAAAGACAAGGTCGACCAGCTCTACCTTCGCCTTCTGAAAGAAAGCCGTACGCTCTCTTCCGGCGATCTTGCCGGTCGAGCCAAGATTGTCTTCGAGTGGTGTGAACGGAATGATCTGGAGTGCTTCCTCGTCTCGGTGCGTATTCTCATGAATGACTTTGAGTACAATTTTCATGTTCGGCCCAAGCGGCCGGAGACGTTCCCCTGCCCGCGGTGATTTCTTACAAAAGCGGCTCCACCGGAGCCGCGTTTTTTATTTTTCATTCCTCTGCTTTCCGTGAAAGGCCTTGTATACGTCTTTGAGCTGCTGATTCGTGATGTGCGTGTAAATCTGTGTGGTCGTAATCGAGGCATGTCCTAACAAAGACTGAACCGATCGTAAGTCTGCGCCGTTCATAAGCAAATCCGTTGCAAACGAATGGCGAAGGGTATGCGGGGTGATTTTTTTTGGAATACCAACCGCCACGGAATAATGGTGAACGAGCCGCTCGATTGAACGCGGCGTGATCGCACTAATTTCTTTTCCTTCGCCTTGCGCTTCATGCGCCGCGCGATCGTGCCGAACAAAGACAAATGGCGCATCATCCTTTCGCATATCCAAATAGGTTTTGAGTGCATGGCGTGCCTGGTGCGAAAGAAAGACAATGCGTGTTTTATCGCCTTTGCCTCGAATCGTAAGTTCATCGCGCGTCGGATGAATCTGATCTCGTTTTAAATTCGCCAATTCCGAAACGCGCATCCCGGTCGAAAAAAAGAGTTCCAGAATTGCCTTATCCCGCGCTTGAATAATCGGAGAAAATTCTCCCTTCGCCGGCGCCTCGAGTAAACGCGCTAGGTCATCACCATTCAAAAATGAAACTTCTCGCGACCCCTGTTTCGCCAATTCAATCTTTTCGGAAGCGAGCGCTTTAATATCATTTTTTGCCAAAAATTTTAAAAAAGAGCGAAGAGCGATCAAATGATAATTTTGCGTGCTTTTCCGCAACGAACTGCCTTCTCGATTATCCAGCCGGTTCAAATACAATCGATATTTATGAATCATGTCCTGCGAAATATCTTTGGCATCCGGATCTTTCGCCCACGCAATAAATCGCTGAAGATAAAATTCATAATTCCGCACCGTAAGCGCAGAGCGGCCCTTTTCGACTTCAAGGTATTCGAGAAAGGTTCGAAGATGCGATGAAAGTTTAGCCATGAACGCTATTTTACTCGCTTCGATGAAGCGTCGCAAAAGTCAACAAACAGCCATGGGTGATTGACAACCCGCTTATTTGCTGGTTGAATGCAGTGTCGCTCTTTTCAACCCAGGGGTTTTTCCATGCTGAGAAATCGATTCGGAACAATAGCCGCTCCGGCGGGTCCCGCGCTTTCTCGAGACGAACTGACAGCGCTTGTCGTCCGCGCGAAGAACAGCGGTTTTGTCGGCGACGGACTCCTTGTTTCGAATCCGATGATTTCCGGCACCAAGCAGTACGAAAAACATGATGGAGAATATTTGTATCGGGATATCTTTGAACAAGGTCATGTTTTTTGGGGGCTGGAAACCCTGCAATCCATGGATCGTCCTGAACTCGGCGTACTCTGGTCCGAGCACTATCGGGGCCAGATTTTCCCGGAATGCAGACTCGACCCGCGGGGAATTTATCAGTTTCTTAAGTGCGCTCTCCGCGCCCTGTACGCCGAGGGACGTTTCCTTGGCGGCTTCCGGTTTGAAGATTCCCATCAGCAGTTTGTCTACGTTGATGTGAACGACGGCACAGTCAATGAATTTCGCGGGCAAGAGATCATTTCTCACCGCGGAAAACGGATTTACGTCCTCAATTACCAAGGCGGCACGAGCCGCTGAGCTTTCTGCCCGCATTCCATTTGGCATGCGGGTTTTTCATTTAAAATTTTCCGGACCGGCTTTTTTTCTTTGGGAAAAAAGACTACACTATTTTTGTTTATGCGACGTCTTGACCTCACGTTCACTGCGCTTTTAGTACCCCTGGATTTTGTCGCGCTGGTTTTCGCCGCGCTCACTGCCTATTCCCTGCGTCTCTCGAAAGCCTTTCAAGAAATCCGGCCTTTGCTTCAAGCAATTCCATTTCCCGAATTCCTGACGACAGCCGCCGCTTTCGCGGTTGTCTGGATTCTTTTCTTTGTCATGGCCGGATTGTATCAGCCGCATTACCGCAAACCATGGAATGAACTTTCACGCATTATCCTTTCCTGCACCGCGGGTATCATGGTTGTGATCGCTATCGTATTCTTTCAGCGCCAGGTTACGACATCCCGTTTTCTGATTCTGGCTGTTTGGGGATTTTCCATCGCTTACACCTGGGCCGGCCGCCTCTTTCTTCGATTAATCCGCAATCTCCTTTTACGCGCCGGCATCGGCCATCAGCGAATCGCGATTATCGGAAACGGAAAGACCTCTCAAGATCTCGCCAATTTTTATCGGACTAAAAAACAGATGGGGTACACGATTGTAAAAAGTATAAAAGCCTGGAACGGAACGACGGAAAAAGAATTAGACGCGCTCGTGCGACGCGGACAATTAGACGGCGTCTTGTTAGCAGATCCGGAAATTTCAAAAAACGAGGCGCTCGACATTATCGAATTCTGCGAGACGCGACACATTGGATTCCGCTATCTCGCTGATTTATTTGCGGCGCGGTTCACAAACATCGAGGTTACCACCACGAACGGCGTGCCGTTAATTGAAGTGAAACGCACAGCGCTCGACGGATGGGGTAAAATCGCCAAGCGCGGATTTGATATTTTTTTCTCTCTGTTGGTTCTTATCATTTCCAGTCCGATTTTTCTTGCCGTTAGCCTCGCCATCCTGCTTCAAGACGGTCTTCCGGTGATCTTTCAAAATGAACGCGTCGGCGAAAATGGGAGACGTTTCCGCCTCTACAAATTTCGTTCCATGTGGCGTTCCTATTCGATTGGTCCTCAATTTGAAAAAAATAACAAAAAGAATATTGAATTTGAAAAACAGCTGATCGAATCGAACGGTATCAAAGAAGGACCGGTGTACAAAATCGCGAATGATCCTCGCGTGATGCCGGTTGGCCGCTTTACTCGACGCTGGTCAATCGATGAACTTACGCAATTCATCAATGTTCTCAAAGGAGAAATGTCCATCGTGGGTCCGCGCCCGCATCAGCCGCGGGAAGTGGAGCAATATCAAACGCGCCATTTACGCGTGCTCGATATCAAACCGGGGATTACCGGCATGGCGCAAATTTCCGGCCGATCGGATCTGACGTTTGACGAGGAAGTGCGTTTAGATACCTGGTATCTCGAACACTGGTCACCTTGGCTTGACCTCATGATTATTCTCAAAACCCCGTTTGCCGTAATTCGGCCAAAAGGCGTGTATTGATGGTTTGCGTTCCGGCTTGACGCGATGCCTCCCCTCGGCTTTCCCGCCTTGCTAGGCTCACGGCATGAAGGTGGCTCTGGTGCACGATTATTTGATTCAGGATGGCGGCGCTGAACGCGTTTTTTTAGCCATGCACGAACTTTTTCCAGAGGCGCCGGTATTTACGCTTTTTTTCAATCCAGAACACGTCCACGAATCCTTCCGAAAGATGGACGTGCGCGCGTCCCGGTTAAATCGTTTTCCATTCGCGCAAACGCATTATCAGCTTTATCTCCCCTTCATGGCCGAAGCGACCGAGGCTATGGACCTTTCCGGTTTTGATCTCGTCCTTTCTTCATCTTCAAGTTTTGCGAAAGGCGTGATTTCGCCCTCAGAAGCGACACACATTTGTTATTGCCACACACCGACCCGATTTCTCTGGGAAGAGCGATCGCATTATGTGCGCGATCTTCGCTATCCGACGTTCGTTAAATGGTTTTTGCCGGGTTATTTGCACCGATTGCGACAATGGGACCGGATCGCCGCTGAACGGCCGGATGCCTTCGTTACCAACAGCCGAACCTCGCGCGAGCGCATTCGCCGGTATTATCAGCGCGAAGCAGAAGTCATTCCGCCACCGGTTGATGTGAGCCGCATTTCTGTATCCCGTGATCCAGGTGCGTATTGGCTCGCCGGCGGGCGACTCGTGCCTTATAAACGGTTTGATCTCATTGTGCAGGCGTTTGCCAAACTGAATTTACCCCTCAAAATTTTCGGCGAAGGACCGGAACGCGAAAACCTGGAACGGCTTGCTGGTCCAAAAACAGAATTTCTCGGCCACGTTGATGATCAGGTAAAAGTTCAATTATACGAGCACGCGATCGGTTTTCTTTATCCGCAAATCGAGGATTTCGGCATCACCGCCGTCGAAGCCATGGCCGCAGGAAAACCGGTCATTGCTTATGGCCGAGGCGGCGCTACAGAAACCGTGGTCCATGGCGTTACCGGCCTGCATTTTGACTGGCAATGCTGGGAAGATATCGGTAATGCGGTCATGCGGTTTGATGCCAGCCGCTTTGATCCTCAAACCATTCGAGCCCACGCAGAACAATTTTCCAAAGAGCGGTTTCAAGAACGCATGCGCCAATTCATTGCCC
>DASTLG010000158.1:0-5776 GCA_035715245.1 Patescibacteria group bacterium | reverse complement strand
CGAATATTTGCTCATTGATGAAATTTCGTATCGATTTAAAAATCCTGTGCGCGGCGACATCGTTGTTTTCCGCTATCCGCGTGATCCAAAACAATATTTTATTAAACGCGTCATCGGTCTGCCGGGCGAAACCGTTGAAATTGCAAACGGAAAAATTAAAATTTATAACGATCAGCATCCAAATGGTGTTATCCTGGATGAGTCTTCGTACTTAGATCAGGATCAGACCGCAACAACCGAAACCGTCACGCTTAAATCAGACGAATATTTTGTGCTCGGTGATAACCGGGCCGCGAGTTTAGATTCACGCTATTTTGGGCCGATTAAGCGAAGCGCGATTGTCGGTCGTGTTTGGGTTCGAGGATATCCAATCGACCGCTGGAAACATTTTGTCGCGCCTACGTATCCACTTTAGGAAAGCGACCGTCTTTTGGATGAAAATAAATTAAGCGGGCTTGACGCATGATTAAAAATAAATTAAAACCCAGTGATTCCATTCTGAATTTACATTTATGCAAAAGAAACCTGAGGCACCGAAAAAGACTTTAGCCGCGCCAGTTAAACCGGTCGCCCAAGATCCGATTGTTCCGCCTAAACGAGCGGTTCAGCCAATTCAATTAGTCCGCGGCATGCGGGATCTGCTTTCGCCGGATGCGGCATATTGGAAACAGTCGCAGGATCTCGCCCGATCGTTAGCCGCGACCTACGGATATGACTGGATTGAAACGCCGATCGTGGAAGAAACGGCGCTGTTTATCCGCGGTGTTGGCAAGGCTACGGATATTGTGGAAAAAGAACTGTACAGCTGGGAAACGCAAGGCGGAGAGCATGTGTCTTTACGCCCAGAATGCACGGCCTCGATTGTCCGCGCGTATATTCAGCACGGCATGCTGAATCTGCCTCAGCCGGTAAAGCTTTGGTATTCGGGACCGATGTTTCGTCATGATCGTCCTCAAGCCGGCCGCTTTCGTCAGTTTTATCAAGTTGGATTTGAATGTTTAGGGGAAGCGGATGCGGTTATCGATGCTCAGCTTGTGATCGTCTCGTGGAATTTTTTGAAAGAGCTTGGGATTGATGCGACGGTTCGGATTAATTCGATCGGCACTCCTGAATCGCGATTGAATTATAAAAATGCGCTTATTTCTTATTTCCGAACAAAGCGCAACCGCCTTTCAGAAGATGATAAACGGCGTCTCTTGAAAAATCCGCTGCGCCTTTTGGATTCAAAAGATCCGAACATGGTGGAGCTTAAGGCAGAGGCTCCGCAGATTATTGACTGGCTGGATGAAGAATCGAAAGCGCACTTTATGCATGTGTTGGAATATCTGGATGAGGTGGGTATTCCGTATCAGCTGGATCCATATCTGGTGCGCGGCTTGGACTATTATACGAAAACCGTTTTCGAATTATATGCGAACAGCATGGACCAGGAGCTGGCGCAGTCTGCTTTGGGAGGCGGCGGCCGATATGATGGATTGGTTGAGCTTTTGGGCGGGCGTCCGACACCGGCCGCAGGATTTGCTATTGGGCTTGACCGGGTTGTCTCTCGCCTTAAAGAATTGAATCCTCCAACGGAATCAGAACGGCAGGTCGATGTCTTTTTGGCGCAATTAGGTGAGATGGGACGAAAGAAGGCAGTGGCGTTATTTGAAAGTTTTCGGCAGGCAAACATTCCGGTTGGGGAAGCGCTTGCAAAGGCGTCGATCAAAGCCCAGATGGAAATGGCGAATAAGCGGGGGGCAAAATACGCGATCATTATCGGACAAAAAGAAGTCTTGGACGGAACGGCTGTGATACGCGATATGGATTCCGGAACGCAGGAAATTGTTGACGGTAAAAAGGTGGTACACGAAATAAAAAAGAAACTCGGGCTGTTAACGAATGAATCGAAAAGCGCGGGGGCCGCTCATTGACGCGCGCGGCGCCGTGCGCTAGGATTGGCCTGCTCGTACGCGGGCCAATTTTATTTTTCTTAGAAAGGAGCGTGATTTCCATGGTTGAAGTTAAACGAAAAAAGGGAGAAACATTCGACGCCTTGCTTAGGCGATTTCAGCGGCGGTTTCAGCAGAGCGGAAAAAATCAGGAAGTTCGCAAACGTCGCTTTCATAGCGGGAATCAGAACCGCAATAAACGGCGAAAGAGCGCGCTGCGCCGCGAACAGATGAAATCCGAATACCAATATCTCGCCAAAACAGGACAGCTCAAAGAAGAGCTTAAGCGGAAACCTACTCATCGCTAATTTTCTTTTATGGGCAATCCACTTCTTGAGCGATTGGAACAAGAGTTTAAGGAGGCGATGAAGGCAAAGGATGAATCAACACTTTCAACGCTTCGCCTCATGCGAACGTCTCTCAAAAATAAACAGATCGAAGTTCAGCATGAATTAACCGAACCGGAAGTCTCGGCTGTTCTGAAAACAATGATTAAACAATATCAGGACGCGCTAGCGGATTTTACTGCCGCCGGTCGTCAAGATCTTGTCGAACGTCAACAGCGAGAAATAGATATTATTGCCTCCTATCTGCCGCCGGCTCTTCCTCCGGAAGAATTGGAGAAGATCGTCAAAGAGGCGATTGAATCATCTGGGGTGACAGAAGTTGGGAAGGCGATGGGCATCGCGATGAAGGCAGTGAATGGCCGTGCAGATGGAAATGCGGTTCGGCTTATTGTGCAACGTTTGCTTTCGCGCTAAAATGAGCCTCGTTCGCACGCGAAGCCATTTACTGTGGATGATGTTTGGTCAGGTGCGCACATTGATCCAAATAAATTTTGTTTAAGGATCTTTCTTTTCCATGCTTTGGAAAGATTCCGCATTAGCAATCAAACCAAAACGAAGGCGAGAAGTTCTTCGTGGTTTGATTGTTTTTGTTTTTACCGTTTTTTCATCGGCCTTTTTGTTCTCGTTTAACGCATTCGCGCAAACTCAGGCCGCGCAGAATATTCAGGCGGTTGCCGCGCAAACTGGCGTGAGCGGAGCGGGAGATTTTTATCAGCTGCTTGGCCGGATCATTAATATTGTCCTCGGATTTATCGGCGTGATCTTGCTTGCGTTTCTCATTTACGCGGGATTCCTTTGGATGACGGCGAACGGGGATCCGAAAGCAGTAGATAAGGCGAAATCGGTTTTAAAGAATGCGGCGATCGGACTTGTTATTCTCATTGCCTCATTTGCCATCGCGAATTACGTTCTCGGCTTATTTGGGAATGTAAATGGTGAAGGCGGCGTAACCGGTTCGGCTCCTGGAACGGGCGGATTTCCAAGTGCGGCCGGATCGCTTGGCGGCGGAATTATCGAATATCATGCGCCGCCGCGCGATGCGACGGACGTTCCGCGCAATACAGCCATCGTGATCACGTTTAAAGAGCCGATTAAGATCGCCTCCTTTATCAAGGACTATAATGATAACGGAACACCGGCAAATTTGGCGGATGATCCAACATCGAGCACGACCATTGGATTGAATTCGGATGCGATCAAGATTTATCCCACTGGCCATCCGGATCAAGCATTAACAACAGCCGCTGTACGTGTTCGTTTTACCTACGATCGCAAAACCTTCGTGATGAAGCCGGTGAATTATCTCGGCAGCCCGACACAGAAAACCGGATACACGGTCGAACTTCTTCCTGGAAAAACCGGCATTTTACGTGAAGATGGATCGCCGGCTTTTAGCGGCGCCTTCTCTTCCGGATATAAGTGGCAATTTGAAGTTTCAACGGTGATTGACACGACACCGCCGCATATTACCTCGGTGATTCCGTCTATGGGCGGCCGATATGCGCCGAATATCGTGGTTCAAGTAAACTTCAGCGAAATGATTGACCCAACCTCGGCTTCCGGAATTTTTTCCCAGGGTGCGGGTTTTACAAATCTCCAGGTTGTATCTTTGCCGATCGATGCTGATCCGGCGGCAAAGGCGAATCCGGTTGACGGCGAATTTAAAATTTCAAATCAGTATTCCACGGTTGAATTCGTTTCGAATCTTCCTTGCGGCGTGAATTCCTGCGGCAAGAAGATTTATTGTCTTCCGAGTGATTCAGCAATCACAGCGATGGTGAAAGCGGCGACGTTATCATCTCAGCCTCCGGCCGCCGAGTTGACCGGATCAGGCTATGACGGCGTAACAGATTTGGCCGGCAATTCATTGGATGGGAATGGGAATGGAAAAGCAGAAGGGCCGGATACGGATAATTACGTTTGGGGATTTGGGACAGAGAGCAAACCGAATCTAACACCCCCGCACGTGCAGTCGACAAAACCAGCAGCGGGCGATGCGCAAGCGTCCAGTTTTGTTCCTCTTTCAGAAGCGCCGCGGGCCGATTTTGATAGCGTGCTTCAGGCTTCAACCATCACGAGCGATAGCGCATACATTCGGACGAATGAGGCATCGAATTTAACCGATACGTTCTGGTGGACGCCGGCGCAAATTTTACTGAACGCGGATGGAACGATCGCGTCTGGAACGGATGCGATTGTTTCTGGCCGTCTTAAAATCGATCACCGGATTTATCTGCCGGCAGCTCCAAAACAGACTCCGCCTGAGTACGATCCGTTCCTGCTTTCTGATCTGCAGAATGTGTATCAAAATTGTTTCAATCCAGCTGCTTCAACCGTTTGTCGTGGTCCGAATTGCTGTGATGAACATGAAAGTAATTCCGCGTGTCCATTCCCCGCGCCTTAACGCATGATGTCCTTCCGTCGTTTGGTCTTTTTGACCCTTTTTCTCGCAAGTTTATTTGGGGGATTTTTAAATGCGCATCCGATTTTTGCGCAGACAAATACGGATGTGGCTGGTTTGCAGGCAGTTTCGGCCGTAACGAATCTTCCTACGACAGACCCGCGAATTATTGCCGCGCGCATTATCAATGTGGCGCTCGGAACGCTCGCGATCATTTTTGTTGTTCTTATTATTTACGCCGGATTCCTCTACATGACATCCGGTGGTGATGCAGAAAAAACAACCAAAGCAAAAACATGGATTCGGAATGCAATTATCGGTCTGATCATTATTTTGAGCGCATGGGCAATCACAACCTTTGTCATCAATAAATTAATCCAGGCAACAGGCGGCGGAGGCGGCGGAGGAACTGGTTCAGAAAATGGCGGATCGAGTTTAGGAGGCGGCGGCACGTCAAACGCTTTTCAAGTTCAGTCCATTACGCCGGTAGGAACCCTCTCGATCCGCAATGTGAGCGTTAGGTTTTTATTCAGCCGAGAAATAAGCCAGCTGCTAGCTGACGCGAATATCCATGTTTATCGGGCGAGTGACCATCAGCCGGTCGCCGGAAAAATAACCGTAAACGGGGTGCTTGCAACATTTGAACCTAACGCGGCCTGTCCGCCGCCGAATACAGATCGACATTGTTTTGATGGCGATACGGATTTTTCCGCAGAAGTTGCCGGTTCGATGCGTTCTATCGGAGGACAAACTATTTCCTGCGGCGGATTTTCGCCCGAATGTAAAGCTGCATTTAAAACAGGCAATCTCGTCGATGTGTCTGCGCCGACCGTGAGTATCACGAGTCCGCTTGATGGGGAAAATGTCTCTGTAGATGATGTGATCCGCATCACCTCGCACGCGGCGGATGATTCCGGAGTTTCATTTGTAGAAACATGGGCAGATGGAAAATCGGTTGGAAAAGATGGTCCCTTAACGACCAGCACGGCCCTTGAGTTTGATGCGTCCGCAAATTGGGATACGACGGGTCTCGCCCTTGGAAATCATATTCTGCAGGCGGCGGCACATGATATTGATTCAAATCAATCAACAAGTCC
>DASTLG010000157.1:0-7722 GCA_035715245.1 Patescibacteria group bacterium | reverse complement strand
AAGAAAACACTTGGATTCATTTTTCTGATCACAGCCGCGATTCTCGTCGGAATCGTCGTCGAGGAACAGCGCCGGACTTCAAAAATTCCGATTCCGGTTGTTCCAGCTCACGAATCCGCCACAACCACCGCTCAAACAACTCCGCCGGATAATACTGAGATCACTCTCTGGAAAACAACGCTCAATCAACGCCTTGAGGCGCCCTATCTCTTTCCAAATCAGTTTGATCATGGAATAAACGACCTCGTTCTCGGAAACGCCACACCAACACATCTTCTTTCCATCCCGGAACACACAAGTGAAAAGATTGTGCGCGTTTACTTGGTTCAGCCTCAAATCGCTGGACAGCTTCCATTCTCCTGTCAAAACATGAAACTCTGCGTGGTGGAATACGATCCATCAGATAAAAGTTCAACCCTCATTGGAGCGATTGATCTTGAAAGCGGGGCGCAATCCGGCGCTTATTATCTTCCGCTTGCGGTGACGCCGGATGACAAACATCTCGTTCTCGATGCCTGGATGCAGTCGCCGGGTTTAGGCGGCGGCGCTATTGATTATGGATTCAGCCTGCTTCCGCTTACGCCGGCCAATCCGAATCATGTGAATCTCGGCGACCCAGCACTGACTAACACGATTGCGAGCCGATCTGCGCAATTCTACAACGCATTCAGCAAGGTCGTCTGGCTGGATAATAGCGACCAAACGCCAGCGTATTCCCAGCCAGGACCTCAATCAAACGATGGAGCCGTTCTATTTAGAAACCTGATAAATGGGCAGACCAGCACGCTCCTCTCTGAGCCGGACACGACCTATAAATTTCTCGCGTTTCACGAAAAAGGCAAAAAATTAGAAATTGAGGTGACAAAATATTCATATACAAAAGCCTGTCCCCGAGCCGAAGATGCACTTTTGTGCGCTCACCAGACCACCTCCACTCAGACGATCACGCTTCCGTGAAAATTTAATTCGCCGCTAATCCCTGTTTCACTTCCTCGATAATGTCCTGAATAGAAACAAGCCGCGTCTCGGAATCATGGCGCCATTTCCACTCGACTGATTCTTCTTTCAGCGTTTTTTCGGAAACAACAAGCCGAATAGGCACCCCGATTAAATCTGCATCGGCAAATTTCTCTCCAGGCGAAACGTCTAGACGGTCATCCCATAACACATCGACACCAGATTTTTTTAGCTGATCGTAAAGATCATTCGACGTTTGAGAGACTCGCTCCTGTGCATCGGCGGATTTTGCTTTTAACGAAATAAGATAAACCTGATGAGGCGCAACAGTTTTTGGCCAGATAATCCCCTTTTCATCATGCGATGCTTCGACGATCGCCCCAACAAGGCGCGTGGTTCCAATTCCAAAACAAGCCATCAGCGCCATTTTTTGACTGCCGTCTTCAGCGGTAAACGAAACATCAAAGACATCTGTATACTTGGTCCCAAGGTCAAATATATTTCCAACTTCAATTCCCTTCTTCCATTCCAATTTGCCGCCGCACGCTGGACAATCCAGACGTCCTTCCTTTTCTGCGATTTCTGAATTCTGCGCAAAATCACATGCTGAGCATACAAGAATGCGATCTTCTCCTGCCTCAGTTAGGACCTGAAATTCATGCGAATGCTTGTTTGTAAAAGCGCCGCCCGAGGCTTCGACCACACGCGCTTCGACTCCGCAACGCTTATAAATCCGCAGATATGCTTCTTTAACTTGGTCGTAATAGGTTTCCAGATCCTCCTGCGTTGCATGGAATGAATATAAATCTTTCATCCCGAATTCACGGCCGCGCAGAACGCCGCTCTTTGCCCGCAGTTCATCCCGATATTTCGTTTGAATCTGATAAACCGCTAATGGTAATTCTTTGTACGAATTTAAAAAAACTTTTACAAGCGGCGTCACGACTTCCTCGCCAGTTGCGCCAAGCGCTATTTCTTTTCCGGTCTGACTTTTTATTTTGAATAGCACATCTAAGGTTTCCCATCGGCCGGTTTTTAACCAATTTTCTTTCGGCTGAAGCGCGGGCATCAAAATTTCCTGCGCGCCCAACGCATCCATTTCTTCACGAATGATCCGCTCTACATTTCGCAGAACGCGTAGACCGAGCGGCAGCCAGGAGTAAACGCCGGCCATCTCCTGACGCACAAATCCTCCCTGAGCGAGCAAACGGGCATTAATCGAATCCGCATCATGCGGCGCCTGTTTCACAGTCTTAGTCAATAAACGCGAATATCGCATAGTACACGAAGGAGAATAGCGGTTTGGTTCTTTTTCGTCCAGCCGTTCTCGATTCCTTGCTGGCTTAAAAAAACCCTGCTAAATTATGGACCAATGTTCCGCCGGTTCTCTTTTTTTGCGGCCGCCGCGCTTATCACGGCGATTTTTGGAAATATTTGCCCAACCTGTCTTGCCAGCGCATGGCCGCAGGAAACAACCCCGGTCGTCAGCCTTGATTCGCATTGCGCTCATGGAAACAGCGTGGAAAAAAGCGTGATTCATCCGCAATCTATCGGATGCGCCATGACAGAGAACACGATCATCCAAGACACGCATCGCGATACGCTCCATCAAAAATTCACGCTCGATCATTCACCGGCTTTCTTTGATCGGATTGCCATCCACGAACCTGTTTCCGTTTTTGTTCTACATTCAAGCGTTCCTATTTCATATCTAGCAGAGCCGCCAACGCTGACGGGAACGGTTATCAAAAAGGAATAATTTATTATTCGTTTCAAATCCGTGCTTTTTAGCATCGGCTTTTTATTTGTGTCTTCGAAAAAATAAGCATTATTCCTTATGAAAAAAATAATTGTTCCTATTCGCGGCATGCATTGTCATTCTTGCGAACTTATCCTGGAAGAAAAATTGAAAGATGTGCGCCATGTGAATCGCGTCCAAGTTTCCCAGCGGCGCGGCCAGGCGGAAATTGAGTATACCGAACAAATTCCAAGTCAGGACGAAATTGCCCGCGCGGTTTCTGACGCGGGGTATTCTGTCGGCATCGCAGAAAAACAACCATGGCTTTCACGACACCCCGAAGATTACAAACGGCTCGGTTTTGCTATCATCATTCTCCTGATTCTTTATTATTTTGCCCGAGGACTTGGCGTTTTTGATCTCAATCTTCCAAGCCAGCAGATTACGGTTTCATTCGCGATTGTCATTGGTCTTATTGCCGGCATTTCTTCCTGTATGGCCGTTGTCGGCGGACTTATTGCCGGGATCAGCGCGCGTCATGCAGAACTCCATCCAGAAGCATCTTCCTGGCAAAAATTTCGTCCGCATTTGTACTTTAATCTTGGACGTATTCTTGGATATGCCGCATTTGGCGGCCTGCTCGGTATTCTCGGCAGTTTTCTTCGCCTCTCAAGCACAACGCTCGCCCTCCTCACGCTTCTCGTTGGAATCGTCATGATGATGTTGGGAGTAAAGCTCACGGGCATTTCACCGCGTCTTTCTGAACAAACATTCGCCCTTCCCTCCTGGATCGCGCGGCGGTTCGGATTGCAAAAACATGAAAAAGAATACAGCCATCGCGGATCCATGCTGAGCGGAGCGCTCTCGTTTTTTCTCCCGTGCGGATTCACTCAAGCAATGCAAGTCTATGCTATTGGCACGGGACACTTCACAACCGGAGCCGCGGCTCTTGGGTTGTTTGCCATCGGGACAGCACCCGCCCTCCTTGGAATTGGCGGCCTGACCTCTGTCATAAAAGGCGCGTTCGCTAAACGGTTTTATGCGGTGATCGGTCTCGCTGTCTTCATATTCGGCGTGGTCGGAATCCAAAACAGCCTAGCTTTAACCGGATTTGGAGTCGCGAGCACGAGCGGATCCGGCGGACAGACGCAAAGTTTAAACGTGGAGAATGAGAACGGCGTCCAGATTGTACGTATGACGCAAAAAGCAAACGGGTATTATCCAAACCGCTTCACCATCAAGGCGAACATTCCGGTACGATGGATCATCACATCAGAAGCCGATTACAGCTGCGCCGCGTATATCTATATGCCATCGCAAAACATTCAGCAGCCGCTCCACGCAGGTGAAAATATTATTGAATTTACTCCGCAGAGCGCCGGAACCCTTCCGTTTTCCTGTTCCATGGGCATGTACCGAGGCGTCTTCAATGTTGTTGATAATACATCCGCGGGAAAAAACGTGATTACCGCTTCAGCCCAAACAGATCCTGCGCTGAATTCCGGAGGAAGCTGCGGGGCCGGAGGATGCGGATGCGGCGGAGGAGCTAGGACAAATTCACCTTCTTCTCTAACAGAGTAAAAAAACCTATGAACGAGCAAACATTCAGGATCACAAACCTGACCTGTTCGGCGTGCGCAAAATTATGCACGCTCCTCTTAAAAAAACTGCCGGGCGTTTCTGACGTCCGTATTGACGAACAGACTGGGAAAACCAGCATTTATTCTTCGGAGCCGATTGACCTTTATGCGGCAAGTGACCTTTTGAGCGCAAAAGGGTATACGCTTCTTCCTCTATGAAAACTTACTTGAAATTAAAAGGTCTGCACTGCAAATCTTGCGAAACGCTTATTGAAGAAACCGTGCGCGAACTTCCGGGTGTAGAAAACGTTTCCGTGAGCTACGCCAATGGTACTGCACAAATCGACACGGATGGAACAACCGAAATCGATTCCATCCTGCAGGCGATTCAATCTCTCGGATATGAAGCTAGCCAGAATAAACAAAAAGAAACACCCATCATCGCGGTTGAATCATCCGCGGCCGGCACACCGCTTAAATTCTCTTATGACATCAAAATGCGTGCCATTGGAAAAACAAAGCTCCTTGAAGACGGCCCCGTGTTTGATGGCACGATTGAAACCGAAAAAAATGGGCTTCTTCAGGTACCGGAAGGAACGCCGGAAATTGAAAAAATGGTCGAACGACTATCGCACGCTCTGGAACTTGGAGGTACGATAGAACCCATGCAAAAAACATCTGCGCGTTCGAATCATCAAAATCCTTCTATGTCCCGATCCGGATCAGAGGAGGCACAGCAGACGTTCATTATTGGAAAAATGCATTGCGCTTCCTGTGCCGGCTTGATTGAGCGAGCGGTAAAAAAACTGCCGGGCATCTCAGAAGCTCACGTCAACTTCGGCGCGGAAAAAGCCCGCATTCGATTTAACCGCACCCAAGTATCCGAAACGCAAATCATGGATACGATCAAACGCGCCGGATACGAAGCCACCCTGGCAAACGAAGCAAATCCGGAACAAGAGCAAAAGCGACGCGCGCAAGAAATCCGATCCTACAAGCAGAAATTTTTGTACGGCGTTTTCTTCTGCATTCCCCTGCTCTATATCATGCTATTGGATTTTTTCGGGTTTCTTCCGGGTCGCATACTCCTTCCATGGGCCGGCATTGTTTCTCTCATCTTAGCGACGCCCGTCCAATTCTTGATCGGCGCCGGATTTTATAAAGGAGCTTGGTCAAGTTTGCGGATGAAAATGTTCAACATGGACAGTTTAATCGCCATCGGAACAACGACGGCGTACGTCTACAGCTTGGTAAATCTAATCGGGTACGCGCTCAAAACCGGAAGCGTCCTTGGAATGAATGGAGGAAAAATTCCGGATCTGTACTTTGAAACGGCGGCATTTCTCATCACCTTTGTCGTGCTCGGAAAATGGCTCGAAGCCAAAGCAAAGGGTCGGACCTCGGAAGCGATTAAGCAGCTCATGGGATTACAGCCGAAGACAGCTCACGTCATTAGACAAAATAAAACTATCGATGTCGCGATTGAAGACGTTGCAATCGGAGATCGTGTGCTTGTAAAACCTGGTGAAAAAATTCCGGTGGATGGAAAAATCGTAAACGGTTCATCAGCCGTGGATGAATCCATGATTACCGGAGAAAGCATGCCAGTCGAAAAACAGATTGGGGATACCGTCATAGGAGCCACACTGAATAAAACAGGAAGTTTTGAATTTGAAACAACAAAAATCGGCGGGCAGACAGTCCTCGCTCAAATCATCCGATTGATCGAGGAAGCGCAGGGTTCGCGTGCGCCGATCCAGGCTTTTGCGGACCGTGTGTCTTCCTGGTTTGTTCCAGCGGTTATTGGAATCGCGGTTCTTACCCTTGTCATCTGGCTCATGCTTGGAGCCTCGCTCCCATTCGCTCTCATGGCATTTACCGCCGTCATCGTCATCGCTTGTCCGTGCGCACTTGGATTAGCCACGCCAACCGCAATCATGGTTTCAACCGGCCGCGGAGCAGAACAAGGAATTCTTATTAAAGGCGGTGAGCCGCTCGAAGTCGCCTGCAAAATTAATGCCATTGTTTTTGACAAAACCGGCACGCTCACAAACGGAAAACCCGAGGTTACAGATGTTGTTCCCCTAGCAGGAGATGAGGAAGAAATCCTTTCACTTGCCGCAAGCCTTGAACATCAATCTGAGCACCCACTCGCAGAAGCGATTGTTACGTATGCCGAAGCAGAAGGGATGGACCGGGAAAACGTCAGCGCATTCAAGGCCATTCCCGGACATGGCGTGAAAGGAAAAATTAACGAAATCGCCTATTATCTTGGAAATCGTAAACTCATGTTAGAAACGCTGGGATTAGATATCAAGAGCGCGGAACGCAAAGCGCAAAAATTAGAAGCGGCAGGAAAAACCGTCATGTTTCTTGCGAATGAAACCGTTCTTCTTGGCTTGATCGCTGTCGCGGACACCCTAAAGGACACGACCGTAGAAGCGATAAAAAAACTCCAGAAAACCGGGCTAGCCGTCTACATGCTGACCGGCGACAATCAGCGGACGGCAGAAGCTATTGCAAAGCAAGCTGGAATTAAACAAGTCCTCGCGGAAGTCTTGCCGGAGGAGAAAGAAAAACAAATCAAAAATCTGCAGACACAAGGAAAAAGGGTTGCTATGGTCGGCGATGGAATCAATGATGCGCCGGCGCTTGCGCAAGCTGATCTCGGAATTGCGATGGGAAATGGAACCGACGTGGCCATGGAAGCCGGCGGCATGGTGCTCATGCGCGGAAATTTGGAAGACGTCGCGACCGCGATTCAGCTTAGTCGAGCCACGGTCGGTAAAATTAAGCAGAATTTATTTTTCTCACTCTTCTATAATGTCATCGGAATTCCGATTGCCGCGCGCGCCCTTGTCGGATTCGGTTTACTTCTTAAACCCGAACTCGCTGGCCTGGCCATGGCGATGAGTTCTGTTTCGGTTGTTTCTAATTCCCTGCTCTTGCGACGGTTCCGGCCCGGCAAACGAAATCTTCTTTCTACTGTCGCGCCTTTTGTCCTCGCGGGGCTCTTTACAGGCGCCTTTGTCGTCTTTGCTAAATTAAGCGGGACAATGAAATGATCCGTGAATAAACGGCCAAAAAATCCCCGATTGGGGATTTTTTGTTTTATCCATCAACAAATCCGTTTTCTGCTCCCGCCAAGAATCGAACTTGGATCTCAGGCTTCGGAGGCCCGCATTCTATCCGTTGAACTACGAGAGCGGAAAAAGGAATTGCCTGTCAGAAGAAAAGCCACCGGATCTTAACTGGAAACACACAAAATCGCAAGACATATGACTTCGGGTGTATACTCTATCTATGCTCGGAGGACCGTATTCTTCGCACGTTCATCACGTGAAGCATTTTTTAGCGCTGGTCGCCTCGTGTACAGCCGCTGTTTTAGGAATCGGCATTGTTTCCGCCATGGTGTTTGTTCACCCAAGTTTCGCAGATATTGAACTT
>DASTLG010000156.1:0-6712 GCA_035715245.1 Patescibacteria group bacterium | reverse complement strand
GGATCGATACAGATGCCGAGGCGATCGAGGTTGCCAAACGGACGCACCAGGGAAACGTGCAGATTGAATTACGCATTTCAGATGCGCAATCCGCCTTTTCCGGGGAATCGTTTGATGCGGTTGTCGCGTTAAGTACGATTGAACATGTCGTCGACCGGCCGGCATTTTTGCGCACGGTCGGCCGTGCACTTACATCTGGCGGAATTGCGTTCTTGAATTACGATGTCGGCCATTTTCGATCGCGCGATTTGAAGGAGCGATTGATGGTGCCGATCAGTCAACTGCTTGCACGCATTGGAATCCAGGGTCCATATATGAAAAAAGTAAATGATGCGGTATTTCGTGAACAGATCCAGCACGAAGGGCTCGCCGTCATTCAAATGCGAAAACATAATATCGGCTGTCTAAAGGGATTTATGAAAAACGCATCTGATAACGCCGTTATGGATTGGTATGAATTTGAAGAACGGTTGCACGCGCGATTTTCTTTAGAGGAATTGGATCCTTTGATGCTTTCGACTACCTTTGTTGTCACCAAACCATGAACATTCTTCTTGCGACGGGAATTTTTCCTCCGGATGTTGGCGGACCGGCGACCTACACGGCGGGATTGGCGAATGCATTGCGCTCTCGCGGGCATATTGTTTTTGTAATTGCCTATGGCGAGAAAAATGCGGATGAACAGCACGTCTTCCGTATTTCGCGCCGAGGCGGTGTTTTTTTGCGTTATCTTCGGTATGCCTGGCGGGTTTTTTGTCTGGCGCGCCGGATGGATGTTGTTTATGCCCAAGGTCCGGTTTCAGAAGGATTCCCAACGGCAATCGGTTCATTCTTTGCGCGTAAGCCGTTTTTTATGAAGGTGGTCGGAGATTATGCCTGGGAAATAGCGAAACAGCGAAACGAGCCCGCGCTTTTGGATGAATTTTTGCAGAAGCGGCATCGAGGGCTTATTGGACAGTACGAACGAATTGAACGATGGACGGCGCGGCGTGCAAAAAAAATCATTGTCCCAAGCCGCTATTTGAAGACCGTTGTCATATCGTGGGGCGTTCCAGCGCAAAAAATATCGGTTGTCATTAACGCCGTAGAGGCGCTGCCTCCTGTTGGAAGCCGCGAAGAAGAGCGTGCGCGATTTGGAGTTCAAGATCACGTTGTCGTTTTAACAGCGGTCCGGTGTGTTCCCTGGAAAGGAATCGATCAACTGATTCGCAGTTGGCGGGCGCTTCCGCTTTCGCATGTTCTCGTTATCGCGGGCGATGGGCCGGAGCTAGCCGCCTGGAAGCAATTGGCATTATCTGAAGGCGTTGATGGACGTGTTGAATTCCTTGGGCGTGCAAGCCGGGAACTGCTTTCGCGATGGTATGCGGCGGCCGACGCATTTGTTTTGCCGTCTGGATACGAGGGCTGGCCGCATGTGATCGCCGAAGCTGTTTCTGCGGGCATCCCGTGTTTTGTGAGTGATCGCGGCGGCAATCCGGAAACGCGGGAATTATATGGCGAATTGGTTACGGTTTTGCCCTATGATGATGAACGGGCGTGGCTTCAAGCTTTGCGTCAAATAGGGAATCGTGAGGAGACGAAACGGGTTATTCCGCGATCTTTTGAACAGATGGTCGAGGAAACGAACAATTGTTTGGAGTTGGTTCTGCCAAAGCATGAGCGGACGATTATCATGCTGAGTTACGATCGGGATCTCTTGGATGTAACATCGGCAGCATTTGCGCGTGTATCATCATTGGCAGATAAGCAAATCCGCGTTCATGCATTCATCCTTGGACGTACGGGCGGATCGGCCACCCATGGAAATTTTTTTGCGACAGGATTTCAAGGAAATTTATTTCTTAGACTCTGGCGGATTTTTTTTGCTTCTTTTCGGATTGCTCGGGCGCATCCTGATCGCTGTATTGTGACCGCGCAGGATCCGTTTTTCGCCGGGTGGCTCGGTTTTCTTATTTCTCGTTTTTCAAATGCCCCTCTGGAAATCCAGGAACACGGAGATTTTTTTTCCGGGTTCTGGGAAAAGGAATCATTTAGCCATCGATGTATCGGAGGAGCCGGACGCTGGATTTTGCGTCGGGCTGAACGCGTGCGCGCCGTGAGTTTGCGCGTAAAAGAGCATTTAGTGAAGGCGGCTCGCGTAAAACCTGATCGGATTGAGGTGATTCCTGTTTCGGTGGATCTTTCATCTTTGTTCGGTCTCGAGAGGCGGCGGTTTCCATCTAATCCGAATCTTGTGGTCCCGTGTCGATTTGTGCGGCAAAAAGGATTGGACATTTTTTTAGAAGCGATTCGACTTTTAAAAGTGCGTGGAAAAAATTTCCGGGCAACCATTACTGGAGGTGGTCCGCAAAAGGATAAAATTGAACACCTTATTGATTCAAAACAGCTCCGTGATTGTGTTTCGGTGACCGGATGGATGCCGTCTAAGCGGTTATGGGATGACGCGGATGTATTTGTCCTCTCATCGCGTTATGAAGGCTGGGGGAGAACCGTTGTCGAGGCGATGGCCGCAGGAGTTCCAATTGTCGCGACAGAGGTTGGCTGTGTTGGTTCATTCTTTCGGCCGGGGGAAGACGGTATTTCTGTACCTGCAGAAAATCCTTCTGCTTTAGCTGATGCGATTCAAAAACAAATGGAGGATGAAGCCAATCGCGAACGGATGCGGTCTGCGGCGCGTGAACGGGCGAAGACGTTTATGGAATCCGAAGAACTCCATCGCACACAGCGCGAGGGATGGGCGAGACTTTTATCGGAAGAATCCGGGAAAGAAACGAGTCCGCGATTTGGACTTTGGTTTTTTCTTTTCATTGTTTTCTCCATTTTCACGCGGGCGCTTTCGGTTATCTTGTTTCATCAGTCTCTTTTGAATCGGGAGACAAGTTTTTATACGTTGACTGAAAATTTTCTCCACGGATTTGGCTACAGTTTTGCGCCGGTTTTAGGTTGCGCTTCGGCGTATCGATCACCTGCCTATTTATTCTTTTTAACCGCTTTGTATAGCCTTGTTTCACCAAACAATACGTGGGCACAGGCCATTGTTCAAAATTTATTTGTTATTGGTGTTTTATGGCTTGTTTACGCCGTTGGAAAACAGCTGGTCGGGAAACGCGCGGCGCTTGTCGCCGGATTTTTAATGGCATGCTATCCGTATACGTTTTATCATTACACGCAATATTATCACACGTTCCTTTCCAGTTTCTTTCTACTTCTCGTGCTTTGGTTCGTCCTCAGATTGCGGCAATTAAAAACGCGATTGTCTGCCATTGGGGCTGGTCTGTCGATCGCTGGGCTGGCGTACGTCCAAGGAACGATTTTGCCAGCGACTCCGTTTATCGCTTTTTGGTTATTATGGATGTGGTGGCCTGATTGGAAAATTTGGATCAAGCGCACGGCGCTCATGGCCATTTGCGCGGCGCTCCTTATTGCCCCGTGGTCTTATCGAAATTGGACGGTCTTTCATACCTTTGTTCCGCTCACGACCGATCTCGGATTCGGACTTGCAAAAGCCAATAATGAGAATATTTATGCGCTAACTCTCCGCGGGTATCCGCAAGAAGTTGTTGATGATGTACATGTCTCTTCAACGAACCCAAATGTTGTTCAATATTATCTTCGTCCGGAAATCGAAAATGAATTAAAAACAACCGATCATTTTGCGCCGTCATTCTTGGAAACCGGATGGCATCCACGAGAGTCGACGGATTATACCGCGGCGTGCCGGACCGATGGCTGGAGCGAACCAGCTCTGAATGCCTACTGGACGAATTTAGGGTTAAGCTGGTTTTTTCATCATTGGTGGCCTGAGGGAATTAACCTTCAGCTATTAAAAATAAAAACCTTTTGGCAGCCGTCACTATTTCCGTCCGTGAAGATGGGCGCGCCATGGCCGTTCTCCGGCTGGAAAGCGACGTTAGCGCGCTGGGCAGTAACGACGGGCGCGGCTATTGTTGTTTTCGGCGGCTGGATCGGTATGCTGGTTTTCCTGTTCAAAAAAAATAAAAACGCCGTGCTTTCCTTAAGTATCCTCCTGGTCTACACGATCATGCATTCGATTTTTGCCGGTTACACCAAATACCGTATTCCTTTAGATAATCTCATGGCGATGTATGCGGGTTGGATTATTCTCAAAGTCGCTGATTTCTTATTTCGACGCGGGCGTATTGATTCGAATCATTCGATATGAAAATCGTGTACATCGAAAATGTGCGCATGCCGTCTGAACGCGCCCACGCCTACCAAATCGTGCAGACGTGTGCGAATTGGGGCCGGCTTGGTCATCACGTGATTTTGGTGACGCCTGAGCGGACTCGTGGACAAAATATTTTTTCGTATTTTCATCTTCCGTCAAATTTATTTCAGCATGTCGCCCTCCGAACGGCCGATCCGCTTTCCTGGCGCTGGTTTTTTTTAAAACGGATCGCCTATTTTTTTCAGCGTTTTTTCTTTCTGCGTGCTGTGCGGGCCTCTGTGCGAACAGAATCGGCAGATGTGTGGTATACACGCGATGTTGCTATGGTCGAAGCGCTTGGATCACCGGCAAAATCATTCGTGCTCGAGCTGCATGATTCCCCAGAGCGATTGAAAAAACGATGGAACAAAATCAACCTATTTATCAGCCGCGTGGTTGTAATCACTAAAAACATGCGGGAACCACTTATCGCGTTAGGCGTTCATCCAGATAAAATTTTTGTCGCGCCTGATGGATTTGATCCGGATGAAATGCGGAATCTTCCTGACCGGGAAGCTGTTCGCCAATCGTTGAATATTCCGCGTGAGGCAATCGTCTGTCTTTATTTGGGAAGTTTGTACCCTTGGAAGGGCGTTGATTTGGTCGTCCAGACCTGGCATCGATTGCCGTCGAATGCGTATCTTTTTATCGTCGGCGGACCTGCGCAGGATCAGCTTAGATTAAAGCGTCTCGTATCGCATGAGGACGCAGAGCGCGTTCATTTTTTTGACCAGATGCCGCATGAGCAGGCGATTCGGTTTCTTTCGGCGGCCGATCTCGGCCTTCTTACGAGTTCGCCACATGATGCGCATGGCCGGCTCTATACGTCCCCGCTCAAACTTTTTGAATATCTCGCGGCTGGATTGCCGATTTTAGCAAGCGACGTTCCTTCATCGCGCGAACTTCTCACCGAAGATGTCGCCCGTTTTTATGAGCCAACATCCGATGGATTTGTTTCTGCTCTTCGGATGATTATCGAGCATCCTTCATGGATTGATTTGGCGCGTTCGCGCGCAAAAGCGTTTGTCCAGCCGTATACATGGAAATCGCGAAGCCGTTCTATTGCGGAATGGCTCGAAGCGTGATGTCTTGCACCGGCATTCGGCTATGCTAAACTCCTGTTGATCATGATTACCTTTATTTTTCCGGCTTATAATGAAGCGGAAAATTTAAAACGATTTCCAGCGGAAGTGATTCCGGTTTTTAATGAACTTCGCGAGCCGTATGAAATTTTGATTGTTGATGACGGAAGCACCAAGGATGATACATTTGCGGTCGCGGCTTCACTCGGGCCGCCCGTTCGTTTGGTTAAGCATGAAGTTAATCAGGGTTTGGGAGCCGCAATCCGGACTGGGATAAAAGAAGCAAAGGGTGATCTTATTATCACCATGGATACAGATTTGACCTTTGCGCCAACCTTGGCGGCGCGTTTATTAGAACGGTTTAGAAAAGGAGACGTTGATGTTGTTTCTGGGTCTCCAAAACTTGCCGGGTACGGAAGCGATATTCCGTCGTATCGCGTTTTTATTTCGCATCTCGCAAATTTGGTTTATCGCATTGTGATGGGAGCGCCTGTTACAGCGGTGAGCCCGATATTCCGCCTTTATAAACGAGAACAGCTTTTGTCTCTCCCGCTCAAAAGCACCCGGTTTGCCATCAATGCAGAGATCCTTTTCTTTTTGCTTCGGGACGGGCGTCGTGTGGCTGAAGTACCGGCGCCGCTTACGCAAAGATTGTATGGCGAAAGCAAGCTGGATTATAAAAAAGAAATGGTGCGACATTTGCGCTTGGTTGCTCGGCTCATGTTTTGGAGGCTTAAAGACCTATGGCGCACTCGGAATTGAACGGTGGCCTGCTGATTGTGACGCAGGTCGTGGATGAAACGGATTCGGTCCTTGGATTTTTTGTTTCCTGGATTAGGCGGCTGGCAGAAAGCGGCAGGCCGGTAACGGTATTCTGCTGGAAGGCTGGAACTTATTCAGATTTGCCGAAACAGGTCCACGTTATTGTTCTACCGAAAGGTGGATTGAGGCGCGCTTTCCGAATCGCGGTCTGGTCATTTACGCATCGCAAAAATTTTTCAGCCGTATTTGTGCACATGATTCCGCCGGTCGCGGCCGCCCTTGGTCCGGTTTGGCGCCTGTTGCGAAAACGCGTTGTCCTTTGGTATACGCATGGATCGGTCTCTCGGACGCTCAAATATTCCGAATGGTTTGTGCATACGATTTTAACAGCATCTGATGAAAGTTGCCGGATTAATTCACGGAAAAAGGTGGTCGTCGGACACGGAATTGATTTGGAAATTTTTAAACCAGGCGATCGGGCTCGCGAGCCGCTTTTGATTTGTGTCGGCAGAATTTCACGACGTAAAAATCAGCGTGCATTTATCGAGTTGTGCGAGCAAATTCATCGCGCTCAACCGAAGCTAATTTTTCGCGGAATGATTATCGGCGTACCTCGAACAGAAGAGGATTTTGTTTATTT
>DASTLG010000155.1:0-11520 GCA_035715245.1 Patescibacteria group bacterium | reverse complement strand
TAGCGCTTCAACGAGAGCCTGCTCCAAATCTTCCGATGAAGGACGCATATCGCGCCCGACAATGATTTTTTTTGCGCCGAATAACCGTACCAGACATTTGCCTAATCTCCGGGCGAACGGCTCATTTAATTCCTCCCCTGCCAATCCGCGAATATCATACGAATGAAACACGTCTGCGTGCATAAATGACGAAAAAATATCAAAACGTGAGACTAGTATGCAGCAATTGCGTTAAATTGACTATTCATATAATAAATTGTAGCTTATAGCAGAAAGTAAATGGCCGCTCGCCGTCCATTTTCTTTCATCTAAACTCCTTATTTTCGTTTTATGTTGTGGATTCTCTTAGTCGTTGTTCTTATCGCGATCTGGCTATGGGCCGTTTACAACGGATTGATTAAATCCCGCAACCAAACGGACGAAGCCTGGTCAGATATCGATGTCCAGTTAAAGCGCCGATACGATCTGATTCCTAATCTCATTAATACCGTCAAAGGCTATGCCGCCCATGAGTCCACGGTATTTGAGCAAGTAACCGCCGCGCGTTCAGCTGCCATGAGCGCTCAGACGCCGTCGGATAAAATGGCCGCAGAAAACGCGCTTGCCGGAACGCTAAAATCGTTATTCGCCGTTGCAGAAGCCTATCCAGAACTCAAAGCAAACCAAAATTTTCTCTCTTTACAAGCCGAACTGACTGACACGGAAGACAAAATCCAGGCCGCGCGCCGCTTTTATAACGGCAACGTCCGTGATTTCAACACTAAACTCCAGGTCTTCCCTACCAGCCTTATTGGATCCATGCTTGGATTCAAAGCCAAAAATTTCTTCGAAGCCGGTTCTGAAGCCGAACGCCAAGCGCCGGAAGTCAAATTTTAAGCTGAACCATAAGATAAAAGCTGGCAGGCAAAGGCAGTTGGCTTAGAAAAGCCGCTCTGCCCGTTCGAACGCCGCCAGCTTTTTGAATCTATGTACAAGCAAATCTCATCAAATCGACACAAAAGCTGGATTCTTGTCCTCATCATGACTGGGGTATTAGCCGCCGCGGGTTATCTTTATGGACAAATTACAGGAACCGGCTATGACGGGCTTGTGTTTGCTCTTGTACTTTCTGTTGGCATGACGCTTATTTCATGGTATGCCGGAGATACGATCGCGCTTTATACAGCCGGGGCTCAGGAAATCACGCATGAACAGGCGCCGCAAATTTTCCATCTTGTCGAAAATCTGGCGATCACATCCGGAATCCCAACACCAAAAATTTACCTGGTAGAAGATCCATCCCCGAACGCCTTTGCCACTGGACGCGATCCAAAACACGCATCGATTGCTCTGACCAGCGGATTGCTGGAGCGAATGGATAAAAACGAGCTGGAAGGCGTGATCGCCCACGAACTTTCTCATATTAAAAACGAAGACACGCGGTTTCTTGTGCTTGTGGCGGTCCTCGTGGGCGCAGTAACCCTGCTCGGCCACTTTTTCCTTCGCGGATCTTTCAGAGGAAAACGCGATGATCGAAGCGGCATCGGAAACCTCGCCCTTTTGCTCGGCATCATTTTGCTCGTCTTATCCCCGCTCATTGGAGAATTGATCAAGCTCGCGGTCAGCCGCCGGCGCGAATATCTCGCCGATGCTTCCGGCGCATTACTGACACGCTATCCGGAAGGATTGGCTCGCGCGCTTGAAAAAATTCGGGATATCAATGAGCCGCTTCAAAACGCGCCGCAGGCAACCGCGCACCTCTGGATCTCAAATCCAGGCGGTGAAACCAGTTGGCAATCCTGGCTGAGTCAACTTTTCTCGACGCATCCGCCTATCAATGATCGAATTCATCAATTACGAAACATGGAAAATGCCCGCTAAACAAAAAATAAAAAATTATGATCGGCCCTGACCTCCTCCAGCGATTTACCACACATCTTAAAGAAGCTTTACAGAAAGCTCTTGCTTTTACGGTCCATAATGGACGTGAACTTGTTGAACCAGGCGATCTTGTCGCTGGTCTCATGCAGGAAAAAGGCTGTATTGCCGCCGAAATCCTTTTAAAGTCTCATCTTTCTTATGCACGTGTCGAAGAAGCCTTCCGCGGAAAAGCGGCTCCGCATACGCCTGGGACGCCGATTACGCCGGATCTCTCCCCGACCGTAAAACGATTGCTGGAAAAATGCGTGCTCACGGCGCATCTCTATGAACACAAATATGTCGGGACCGAACACCTTCTCTTTGCCTTGCTTGAAACACCACTCTCAGATGTCCACGCGTTTTTTGAGCAGGCTGGAATTTCTATTGACCTCACGAAACAGGAAGTGATTGCCGTGCTGAAGTCGACCGCCAAATTTCCCGATCTCTCCCTCCGCTCGGCGCAGCAGGAAGATGAGCAGGATGCGAGCGAAGAACTGGGAACGCCCCCAGCCGATCCGCTTCGTGCGCCGCAAAACGCGAAACGGCCAAAAGCGCTCGAAGTGTTTGCGCGTGATCTCACCTCCCCGGAATCCATTGCAAAACTTGATCCCGTCATTGGCCGCGAGCAGGAAACTGATCGCGTCATCGAAATTTTATGCCGCCGCGTCAAAAATAATCCGATTCTCCTCGGTGATCCGGGGGTCGGAAAAACCGCCATTGTCGAAGGATTGGCAGAGCGGCTAGCGGCTGGCACGGTTCCAGATCTGCTTCAAGGAAAGCGGATTCTTGCGATTGACCTTGCACTCCTCGTTGCCGGAACTATGTACCGCGGCGAATTCGAAGCGCGTTTAAAACAACTCGTTGATGAAGCCCGCGGCGATCAGAATATTATTTTATTCATTGATGAAATTCATACGATTGTCGGAGCCGGATCGACTTCCGGCTCGCTTGATGCGGCAAATATCTTAAAACCGGCGCTCGCCCGCGGAGAAATTCACTGCATTGGCGCCACCACCTGGACTGAGTATAAAAAATATATCGAACCGGATGCCGCGCTTGAACGGCGTTATCAAGTCGTCGACATTCCGGAACCCAGCGCAGAACTAACATTACAAATGCTTCAAGGATTGAAAAAACGATACGAGGAGCATCACGGCGTGACATTTGAATTTACGGCACTCCAAGCCGCCGTCCAATTTGGGGAACGCTATGTGACAGATCGTTTTTTTCCGGATAAAGCCATCGATCTCTTGGATGAAGCCGCCGCGTATGTGAATGCCAGACGCAAATCTCAAGAATCCATGGAGCGTCTGCGTTCACTGGATATTGCACTCTCCGCCGCTCAGGAAACCAAAGAAGCGGCTGTCGCAAGCAAATCCCTGACAGAGGCCGCACTCGCGCTTCAAAACGAAGAGCGGCTCACCCGTGAAAAGAAAAATCTGGAACGGACGATCAAAATTTCTCGCGCTGCCGAACATCTTATTGTGACGCGCGAACATATTGCAGAAGTCGTGGCCCGCTTATCACACGTCCCTTCTTCAACCATTCTCTCCGCCGAACACGATCAGCTGGCGCATTTGGAAAAAAGCTTAAGCCGCATGATCGTTGGTCAAGATCAAGCAATTCGTGCCGTTTCGGAAACCGTCCGCCATACCCGCTTAGGTTTAACGGATCCAAGACGTCCCAAAGCCAGTTTTCTTTTTGTTGGTCCGTCAGGAGTTGGAAAAACCGAAATGGCCCGAGCATTGGCGCGCGAAATTTTCGGCAAGGAAGACGCACTCGTAAAACTTGATATGTCCGAATTCTCGGAAGGCCATTCGATCTCTAAACTTCTTGGTTCACCTGCCGGCTATGTCGGCTATCGCGAAGGCAATCGGCTGACTGATACCCTGCGGAAACACCCGCACGCCGTTCTGCTGTTTGATGAATTTGAAAAAGCCCACCCGGATGTCCAGCACATTCTTTTACAGGCGCTGGAAGACGGACAAATCACAGAAGCGACCGGGCGGCCTGTTTCCTTTCGTCACGCGTACATTGTTTTGACATCAAATGTCGGCGCGGATTTCTTGAATCGAACGCGCATCGGGTTCAGCGACGCAGAAGACGCATCAGCCTATGAAGCCCTTACCCGTGAACAATTAGCTGATCGTTTTCGGCCTGAGCTCCTGAATCGTTTAGATCGCATTGTTGTTTTCCAGCCGCTCTCGCGCAAAACCCTGAAAGAAATCGTTCGACGTGAACTTGAACTTGTTTTGTCGCGACTCGAACAAGCGCAAAAAATCGCTTATACCGTAAGCGATGACGTGCTCGAATGGCTGCTCTCGCGCGAATTCCGTACGGAAGAAGGCGCCCGCGGCGCTCGCCGCCTAGTCGAACGTGAAGTAACCGCATTAATCGGAAAGATCATTGCCGAAAATCCAAATAAACGAAAAGGCAAGCTGAAGATCACAAAAGACAAGCTCGTGGTCAGTTGAGCATAGCCATTTATTACCCGGTCGAGTAAAATAGCGGCATGCCGGAGGAAGGCTTAAAGCCGCAAACAACTCAACGAAATCCAACCCCAGCGCCGCCGCCGTTCGGCTTGCCTTTGGATTTGACCGGTGTCCGCGGACCGGCAACCGGTGATGGCTGGACGGTGGTTGGATATGACGCCGGACGGCAGATGGTTTCGCTCGCGAAAGCCGATGGCGAAGGAACCCCAAAACCCGTCCTCGTTCCGCTTGCGGATATTTCGTCTGCCATGCGGTTGCGGCAGAACATTAAACGCGTCAATACATTTCGCGAGAATATTGAAGCCAATAAAAAACTGCTCGGATACGCGCGGAATCAGGCGCGTTTCGGTTTTGCCGGCGGCGATGCGCGCGTCATCGGCATCGATTCTCACAAGGATCGCTTTTTAGTTTCCGGAACCATTGGCGGCCGGCCGTTTCAAAAATGGATTTCAAAAAACACGCTTAAACAATTTAGTCAGGAAGGAAAACCTGGAAAAATGTTCCTGGATGAAATCGGTTTTTCCGGATTCCCTCCTCCTAAATCAGAAACAGCTCAGAAAATTCGAAAAGAAAAACCTGAAAAAACATCAGGTTCTCCTGAATCAGCTCGCGCGGGAACTCTTGCAGAAGATCAAAATCAAACTGGGACCAATCCAGAATCCGTTCCCGAATCCGCTCAAGAAACAGAAAATGAAAAAGAATCAGAGGATCGCAATAAACGAGAAGAAGAATACGAAGAAGAATTAGAAGAAAAAACAGAAGTCGAATCTTCTGCTCCAAATCCAGAATCGCCTATCAGCTCCGCAACTGGATCACCTCCGTCATCCGCGGTTCCTTTTGCAGGTTTAGCAGTCGCGCCGAAAATTTCGACAGAGTTCCAGGAGCCGACGATCGATCAAAAAGAAGCTCACATCACGGTGGCCAGCCAGCTGGAAAGCTTGCGTCAGCGTGAACGTCAGGAGCAAACACGAACACAGACGTCCAGCGATTTTTCCGCCTTAGAAAATCAACCGCTTGCCGCAAACGCGAATCTCGGCGGGATTTCCGATCTTCGAAAACAGCTTCGCGCGGAAAAACAGCTTCAGTCATCACTCCTTCCAAATGCGCTTCCTGGCGGGGCAACAGCCATTGCCGTTTCATTATCACCCGATATTCAGAGCCTTGCTCCCTTTTTTACAAAGGCAAATACCGTTCTCGTCAACATTCAAAACAACTTGCGATCGCTTGGCCGTAATTTTCAAGAAGCGCGCCATCATCTGAATGCTATTAATCAGCGCATCGTCTCATTGCGTCAAATGCCGGATTCTCCGGAACGCACCGCTCAGATATCCACCCTCACACACGAAGCAGATACGGCCGAAACACAATCACAAACGGTTCTCACGCAGATTCAGTCGAGCCGTGATCACGCGCATCAGCTTTTGCTTCAACTCGATGGCATTTTCGCGGATCCTAAATCCCCAGAAAAGAAAACAGATCTAGAGAAAACGATTTCTGAGCTGGAAAAATCTCTGCCAAAAACCGAGATTCCGTCTGCTGGATCTGCGGATCAGGGAATCGATTCCACTGTTTCAAAAACCACGGCACCCATCGTCAAAACGAGAATCGCTGTTGGGATGCCGAATCCTGCCTCGATTCGCCAGCAGGTAGATTCTGTTACGCCTCCGCCTGGAGCACACGCGCGCCTCACGCCAAAACCGCCGCTTAATCTCTTGAATCAATTTGAAGGAACACGAGCGAGGGAACGTCTTTCGGAACAGAATGCGTCATCTCAAAATGAAGACGCTTACGAACGATTTCGCACAACCGAGGGCGGCGCAAGCGAGTCCGTTCTTAAAAACGGCGCGCAATCCTATTTTCCTCAAGATCAAAGCATGCGCAGTTTCGCCGAAACACAGGCGCAAATGGTCCGTACCCGCGCGTTATTGACCGGTGAACCGATTGAAATGGCATTAGAGGAAAGCACCGGCAAACCGACCACCGTCTCCCCCAAAGATGCTGAATCACTCATCGAACGCGAACCGGATAACTTAGAAGAAGGAGGTGTTCAGCCTGAGGCAGAAGAAGAAACTGAACGCGCGCGATTTGAGGCAGAATCCATGGAGGAAGCTCAGGCAATGGAACGAACACAAGCTCTCCGTCAGCAAGCAGAAGACGCACAAGCCGAAGAAGAGGCGAAAAAAAAGAAGGAAGAGAATACCGCCACGGCCACAGATCATATTTTGCGCATGATCCGCATTATCGGAAGCTGGGGCGTTCAAATCTGGGAGATTTATGTTGCATGGATCAATGAAAAGCTGATTAAAAATAAATATCTTGCCAAATTTTTTCCCAAAACAAACACGCTGGAAAAAGGAATAGGCTGCTGCTGCGGATGCGGCTGTTTCTTTATCGTGGCCGCGGTTATTTTCTTTTTCGTCTGGTTTATCATTTCGCTGACACCTTGGTGGATCAAAACGATCTGGGGCGTCAAAACCTAACTCCTAAAAACCGCGCGGCTGTGCTATTATTCGGACATTCGTATGAGTGAACGTTTAAAAAAATTTCTGCTGATCAGCGTGTTTATTCTCGTGGTCGCTGGAATCGGATATTTTTTGTACAGGCTCTTTTTTAAACCTGCGGCTCCAACTTTGGCACCATCTGTCTCACCTCAAGCAACCGGCGTTCTTCCTTCTGCGGGAAACGCAACGTCCGCCCAGACGGTCGCTCCGCTTGGACAGCCCGGTTTACCAACGGCTCAGCAAGTTGCGCCGCTTACCCTTCCCCCGCCTCCAACGCCGCCATCCCGAACCGAAGTATTAAGCGATCAAGTGCTGAATTCGATTACCGTCAGTCCGTCCGGCGGCCTGCGCGGATATAATCCGGTCGATGGAAAATTTTATCATGTCACAAGCGATGGAAAATCAACGGCGCTTTCCGATCAAACGTTTTATAACGTGCAGTCTGTGGATTGGGCAAACAAAACCGATAAAGCCATCTTAAGTTATCCGGACGGATCAAAGACCTTGTACGACTTCTCCTCGCAGAAACAAGTAACTCTGCCCGCCTATTGGGAAAATTTTTCCTTTTCTCCTCAGGACTCGCAAATCGCGGCAAAAAGCGTTGGAAATAATGAAACAAATCGCTTTCTCGTCGTGGCGAATCCGGATGGATCAAGCGCAAAAGCGGTAGAAGATCTTGGTCAAAATCAGGATAAGGTTCATGTCGATTGGGCGCCGAACAATCAGACTATTGCGTACGCGTTTACCGGTGAGGCTGAGGGATTGGATCGTCAATCCGTGATTCTCGTCGGACAAAATCATGAAAATTTTAAGTCTCTGGAAGTGGAAGGCCGCGGATTTGTTCCGAACTGGTCACCTTCCGGAAATAACGTCCTTTACAGTGTGTACAGCACAGAATCCGGCTTTCGTCCTGAACTCTGGATCAGCGGCGCCGTTGGCGACAGTATAAATGCAAACCGTCGGGATTTAGCCATCCAAACTTGGGCAGATAAATGCGCCTGGCAAAACGAAACGACACTGTATTGCGCGGTTCCGACATCTCTTGATGAAGGCGCGGGGCTCCAGCCGGACATCGCCGCCAGTACGCCGGATGCAATTTATAAAATCGATTTGAAAAACGGAACAAAAACAAATCTCGGCAGTCCGGATGGAAATCCGACCATTGATAAATTCGTGATTTCTCCAGATGGAAAATCCGCCTATTATACGGATTTCACGACCGGAAAAGTCATGCGTTTTGCCCTTTAATATGAATCCTCAGCGACGCGTACTCCTATTTGTCCTTATTTTCTTCTTTACCGCACTCGCCGGCGTGTTGACGTGGTATTTCGTGCATGTGGCCGTAAGCGAATTTCCCGCTGGAACAAGACCGGATATCGCCAGCGTTAAAGAACCCGCGCCGACCCTGCCTCCGATCAGAGCGACCGACCCAACACGCGGCAGTCCAGACAAACAAGCTGTCACGATCGTGGAATTCGCCGATTTCTCCTGCACGACATGCCGCATGCTTGAACCACAGCTTCAAAAAGCGCTCACAAGCTCCCCCGTTCCCGTGAAACTCATCTGGCGCGATGCGCAAACTCTGGACGAAGGCCCTTCAGCCGTACTGGCCGCACTCGCTGGCAGATGCGCGGTTGAACAAGGAAAATTCTGGTACATGCACGACGCGCTTTTACAGACCGTTCTGCTTGATTTAAAAACCGTGGATTCGCTTAGCGCCTCTTTTTTGCCACATCCGGATGCGTTTCATGATTGCGTGTATTCTGGACGTTATTTAAAAGCAGTTGAAGATGATGCATTCGCCGCTCGAGATCACCACATCACGCAGACGCCGGTTCTTTTTATCGGCGATAAAATTTTGACCGGCCTCACGGATAGTTCACAAATCCTTGCCGCCATTCAACGCGCCGCAAAACACCCATGATCACTTTCGGGCAAATAAAACAGTTAATACAACCTCTCGTCATTGCCTGCATTGCCCTGGTAAGTCTTCTTTTTCTTCCATTTCCGGTAAAAGCTAATTATTTTGACGTCTGTTGTCTTTGCCATCCGCCAGATAAGTCGACTTCAATTCAAGCCTGTGTCGTGATTCCGATACACACGTCGACGTACGCGCCGCAAGCCGGTCTTGTGGCGACACCAAATTTTAACGGAGAAACCTGCACGCCAGACTCGCTCAAAAACAGTATTGATGAAGATTCAAGCTTATCTGACCGTGAGAAAGAACTCCGAAAAAAACAGCTGTCAAACATAGCCTGCAGCCCGATTGCTAATGATGTCTGCACCCTGCATTCATCTTCAAATTTAAAGGGCGTTTGTCCTTCAGAACCAAGGCTTCTGAACGATTGGCTCACATCCCTTCCAACACAAGGACTCGAAGTTCAAGTCGCAAAGGATATTATCACTCCGCAATTAGGCGTGCCGATTCCAGGACTCACGTTTTCTAGCGCAACTCAACAGGATGATTACTTATCCATTCCGTTTTTAGGCGATTACATTGCCGCGGTCTATCGCTATGCTGTTGGCATCAGCGTGATTCTCGCCATCATCATGGTCGTCTATGGCGGATTTCGTTATCTCATTGGTTCTGCGGCTGGAGACGTCAAAAAGGGCCGGACGATTATTGTTGATGCGATCGCCGGTATGCTGATTACTCTGTGCGCTTATCTCATTCTGCATATCGCAAATCCAAGCACGCTTAATCTCGACGCAATCAGACTCCCGATTGTCTATAATGTTCCCGAAGCAAAAGCCGAGCCAGAAGGAACAGAGCAAGAACTCAAAACGTGTACACCGATCAATTCTTTGGATCATTATGACGCAGACGGGAATGCCTCGGCGATTAACGCTCTCACCGAAACACTCTCTGCTTCAAGGATTAATGATTATAAAAAAGCGGCCAACGCCGTAGGCATTCCATGGGAGGTTTTGGCATCGGTTCATATGATGGAAGGCCCAGGCGGCAGTACGTTAAATGGTTCAAGCTACTGCAATAAAAAGGACGATCCTGATCTCCTCACCTGGTGTTCCCGTTGTTCTGTGGCAACACAGGAAAACGATTATTACTGCGGCGCATTAAAACTGGCGCGCGCCAATGCCGGATTAAATAAATCCAATTTAAATGCCGTAAAACTCGCCTTTTGCCGGTATAATGGCTGTAACAAAGCTCGCCAAGCCTGCCCAGAACTTAGTCCGTATGTTGCCGCGTATTTCGATGCCGCACATGTCGGATATGTCAAATCTGGCGTCGACTGTCTAACGACATCGTGTAAAGACGGACAAGTGACGGATATAACTCAGAAAAAAAATGGAAAATCACCCGGAGTCGGCGGCTGTACGCTAAAATTCTATAAAGCCGGCCAAGAACCTTCCGGATACAATCCAGGCGGTTCAAAATGTCAGAATATCCAAATTTGGAGTCCGTGTTGTTCAAACGACCCAAGCAACCAAAATGTCATGATTTGCACGTATCATCCAGGAACTCGAAATAGTACAAACAAATGCGGCAATTCTGTTCCTCAACCAAAAGGCAAACCAGGCGCTCTCCTCTATTACGCGGCTATTCTGGATCTGGAAAAGAAAGGCAAAATTCAGCCATAGAATCTGTTTTCAAATCGCGTCGCTCTCCGTTATGAATGCGCGAACTAACAAATCAACATCCAATTCTCATCCGGTTCACCACCATCGAAGAAGACGGCGGCACATTCACATCGCGCTTGCCGCAAGCGTCTTTCTTGCTTCATTTTCTCCCTGGCAACAAATGCTTGCACCCAAAGATGGATCGAGCGTTCGCGAGCCTGCACAAGAAGTCAATCTGCAGACCTATCGTCGTCTGTCTTGTGCTGGCCTTGCCACGAGCGCAAAACCATTCGAAGCCGCTTTCACAACCTATTTTAAACCGGTTTATGGAAACGCAAATGGGTACGATGCGCCGCGTCGGGTCCAATCATCAAATCCGGAAGATCTTGCTAATCCAGGAGAATCCGTAAACGGGCCTGCGCCAGGAACGAACGCGTCTTGGAATTTCTTCTGTGCCGTCGGTATGGAATGCTCATGCCCGTTAGGATATGAATCAAATTTAAGGTGTTATGCCGATTCCGGCGCATACGCTCCAACCGGAATCAATCATGGCTGGGCGCCGTGTAAACCATTTGATCAAAAAACCGCCTATTGCGACGAAACTAATCCGCAAAAATATATTCCGAATCAAACCGTAGCCGCTGACAATAATTGCTTTGATTTGAATGCCGGATGCCAAATCGAAGTAGACGGAACGTATACGCTCACGATCACCGACACAGGCGGAGCGATCCAAGGACGACGATTCGATTTATATACCAAAGCCGGCGAAGAGCCGCTTTTCCCTACCGGCCTTCATTCGGTGCGTGTCAAAAATCCCGGAACGTGTCATCCTCCAACCTAGGAATCAGAATCCGAATTATGAAAACAGAAACCCTCTTCGTGTGTACAAAATGCGACGCGCAATTTTCTAAATGGGCTGGTCAATGCACAGAATGCGGCGCCTGGGGAACCGTCAAAGAAGATTCAGGGAACGTCCGTTCTGCAGAATCCTCCTCGCGGACGCTCACCGCACGACCTGGAAAAATCCAAGCCTTTACCGATCTTAC
>DASTLG010000154.1:0-5192 GCA_035715245.1 Patescibacteria group bacterium | reverse complement strand
GCAGAAAGTCGCGTTCTTCAAGGCCCACCCGCAGATCAGGTTTTCGAATTTTGGAACGCGCCGAGCATGCTGCCGCGATTTTCTCCATTATGTGGACGCGACCTTCAAGCGGGAACTTTCTGCAAATCAGTTTCTCGGCACGTCGTGTCTGCTTTCGGCCATGGAAAATGATCTTGCCCCCGTGGGGACGGTTTCTCATCAGCCGTTTATCGTGGCGCAAGCCATTGCTGAACAGACGCGCGAAGGGCTCATCGCATCCCAGCGCAAGGTGCTCGATTGCTTGGAAGCTGAATTTGGTCCGGCCCTCGGCATCTTCTTGCCGGATACGTTCACGACGGACTTCTTCATGAATCATGTGCTCACCGAAGATCGTGCTCGGCGCTGGCGCGGGTATCGAACGGATTCTGAAGATCCGGTCATCTCGGGCCGCCGATGGCATGCGTACTACACGACGCACGGGATTGATCCCAAGACAAAGCTCGGAATCCCGAGCGACAGCTTGAATAGCGATCTCGTGGCGCGTGTGGATCGGGAAGTTGGTTCGCTCATCCCGCAGTCCTATGGCATTGGAACTTTCCTGACGGACGATTCATCGATCAGCTGCCCGCTTTCCATCGTCATCAAGCCGAAGCGGGCGAACGGGTTCGAGTGCGTCAAGATTTCGGATGAACCCATGAAGGCTATGGGCCATCCGGATGCGGTGGCGCGCGTAAAAGGCCTGATCGGATATCGATCAAATCGGTACGAAGCGCATCCAGAAAATCTTCGTTCCTGATCTTTCTTTCGGTGCGGTCCGAATTCTGACCGCATCTTCTTTGGCCGCCTGGAACATTCGGGTGTCCAAAGGAGAGAATCGTCCTTTCGACAAGGAGAGAGTGTCATGACAAACGCGCCCATGCTGCCGTATCAATTTTTGGACGTGCGCTCGCACGAATATTTTCGAGTGGCGGTTCTGCGTCCAACTGTTGTGATTGGCGATCCTGAGAAGAACGCCGCGGCTCACGCCGCGCTTATCAAGCAGGTCTATGAGCAAGGTGCGATGCTGGCCATTGGTCCAGAAATGGGCCTCGTGGGTTATACGATTGAAGACCTGAACCACCATGAGATGATCGAGGCCGCTTCCATCCGGGCTTTGGGAATCTTGCGGGGACAATTTCTAGGCATCCCAATCATTGTTGGCGTCGGCATGCCGCTCAGGGTTGGTACGGCGCTGTATAATTGCGCGGTTTTCTTCTACCAGGGAAAGATTCTCGCGGTTTACCCAAAATCGTATTTGCCGAATTATCGCGAGTTCAAGGATTGCCGGTGGTTTGCCCCGGCGAGCGCGCTTTCCTCGAAGGAAATAATCCTTCTGGGTCAGAAGGTTCCGATTGGAACGGATATTCTTATCGCTCCAGTCGAGCATCCAAACGTCATGATTCACGCAGAAGTCTGCGAGGATTCGTGGCTGCCGATTCCGCCTTCGTCGATTGCGGCTTTGCATGGAGCGACGATTCTCTGCAATTTGTCCGCTTCGAACGATGTCGCGACCAAAGCTGATTATCGAAGCAAGTTTCTTTCAGTTCACTCGGCCAAGAATTACGCGGTCCAGCTGTATGCGTCGTGCGGGTACGGCGAGTCCACGCGTGATCTGGTTTGGGGCGGAGACGGCTATATTATCGAAAACGGGTCGATTCTTCAGCAGGCAAAACGCTTCGAGACCGAGCCCGGGTTTTTGCTCGCAGACGTGCGTCCGAGCACGCTTGCCATGGAACGTCAGCGGCAGAATACGTTCACGGATAACGCGGTTGATTTCCGCCGCGAGATGCGAGTCGTGATTGTTGATGGACAATTGGGAGTGAAGTCTGGCGAAGTTTACAGGGACTTCCATCGTTCGATTGAGCCGCATCCGTTTGTCCCGAAGAACGCGGCTACGCTGAACGAACGTTGTGAGGATATCTTCACAATGCTCACCATGAGTTTGGTCGGCCGGATTCATGCCTCGGGCATTCAGAAATTGGTGCTTGGGCTTTCCGGCGGACTGGATTCCACGCTCGTGGCGATCGTGGCGGCAAAAGCCTTTGATCGGCTCGGCTTGCCGCGTACGAATCTCACGGCCGTAACCATGCCGGGTCCTGGAACAACGGATCGAACGCGGAATAACGCCGCCAAGCTTGCTCAGGCGCTGGGATTTGCCTTTGAAACCATTCCGATTACGGAGATGACGAATCTTCACCTTGCCCAGATCGGGCATGATGGAAAACCGGGCAAGGGGATCTACGAAAATGCTCAGGCGCGTATCCGCACGCTTGTGCTCATGGATCGTGCGGGTGAACTTGGTGCCTTTGTCGTCGGGACAGGTGACTTGTCCGAAGCCGCAAAGGGCTGGTGTACGTTCAATGGCGATCATATGAGCATGTACAACCCGAACGCTGGCGTGCCCAAGACGCTGGTAAAGGTGCTGGTCGCGTGGGCCGCTCACCACGTGTTTGAAAGCGATGCTGTGGCAAAAGGCGCGCTTATCGACATCGTGGACACGCCCATTTCGCCGGAATTGCTTCCGCCGGATGTACGCGGACAGATTCTTCAGAAGACCGAGGAGGTGATCGGTCCGTACGACTTGGCCGATTTCTTTCTCTACTATTTTGTACGTTTTGGCTTCACGCCCGCGCACATCGCCTTCTTGGCGTATCATGCCTTCAAGGCTCCGGGCGCGAACGCGTACCCTCTCGTTGAGATCAAAAAATGGCTCGCCGATTTCATCACGCGTTTCTTCGCGAATCAGTGGAAGCGCGATACGGTTCCTCCGGGACCAAAGATTGGTTCGGTTGCGCTTTCTCCGCGCGGAGATTGGCGCATGTCGCCGGAGACGAGTGCGAAGCCTTGGCTCGACGATCTTGCGCGCATTCCAGAATAATTCTCTTTTTGCAGCTCAATCAGGGCTGCTTTTTGTTTTATAAAAAAATCACCTTTCGGTGATCTTTTTTTTGGTGGGTGGAGTAGGATTCGAACCTACGAAGGCGCAAGGCCAACAGATTTACAGTCTGTCCCGTTTGACCGCTTCGGTATCCACCCGCAGATTTGATGAACGGCTCGTCAGGTCGCTGGAGCCCACGAGCAGAATTGAACTGCTGACCTTCTCCTTACCATGGAGATGCTCTACCAACTGAGCTACGTGGGCATCATGGACTCCAGTGACCTGACAACTGCGTTCCTGTGGGAATTTACGAGCGGGCCTACTTTATCATACTGACGAGATCAATCAAGGCTGAATAAATGCGAGCACAAACGGTTCAGGATAATAGGCTTCTGCGGTCTTGAAAGTTATTTTTAAAACAAAAACCGCATCTTTGTTTGGCGATGCGGAATAGCTGTGAATCTGGCGCTAGGCGGAAAGAGAAATGATGTACTCGTTCCCGGTTTTTTGCACCTTCAGTCCGGGAAGGGTTTCTGGAATTTCGATAGCTGACAAAATGCATCGGGTATACCACCAGGCTGTCTCATGAGGAATGTAATGAAGCGTGCGGCCGATTTCGGGACGACGACGGCGCGCAACGGCGAAAATTCTTCTGAAATATCGATTCATTCCTTCGAAGGTGGCTATTGCCAGGGTCCGCTCGCCGTATTTTGGGTGCTGGCCGGTTTTTTTGTGAAGAAGGCTCCATCGCGGCACCTGGAATTCGATTTCGTATTCGTCCTGAACAAATTTTATGGTGCAGCTGGGAACGGGTCCGGTCGGCTGACTGTCGGCGTTGACACGTCCGGCGAGAATTAATTTATAGCGAATGAAATACGCGATGGCATGGCTTGCCCTGAACAAGAAGCACGCATCCAGCTTCCTTGGATCGCAGGGCGTGATCCGCCTCGTCGCCGTTGGGTTCTCTATGAGGTAGTTTTGGATTTTTTCTCCGACTTCCAATTCGCGCATGCGCATGGCCAGCTCCTTTTTTGAAGGCGGAATGTGTGTATCAAAAATCAATCCAAACGTCAATGCTAAGATTTGACTTCTTTTTTCTTTTCCGACTCCCCGGTTGTTTCCAGTGTTTCTACTTTTTCCTTCCAGATTTGATATTTCGTACGATCTTCTGTTAAGAGGCGTAGGCGATCATAACGATGTCTGGCTTCTTTACGATCACCGAGCTGTAGAGCGATTTCAAGAGAAAGTTCAAGATATTTTGCGCTTAATGGTTCAAGATCGCTTGCGCGCTTTGCCGAAGGCCAGGCTTTGGCGAGTTCGTGGCGATCCAGATAGAATTGCGCAAGCTGTGCGTGCCGATGTGCTTGGCGCGGCGAAGATTCTACGGCTTTTAGATGCCATGATTCAGCTTCTGACTTGTCCTCTTCGGCTTCCGCGATTTCCGCTAACCCCGCATAGGTACTGTCGTCCGCTTCTTTCATTTTGATCAAAAATTGAAACGTTTCCTTTGCCTGCGGAAATAATTTTTGTTTGAGGTAAATGAATCCGAGTCCCTTGTATGCTTCGGCGTGACGCGGATCCAGAGAAAGAACTTCCAGGTACCGGCGTTCAGCATCTGCCCATTTTAGATCGCGAATGAGGGCGCGAGCCTCATGTAAAAGCGTGCTGATGCGTTCGCGAGTGCTCGGCGTTACGGTTGAAAATGGATGCTTGATGTTTTTGTAAAAAGATTCAAATGCTTGAAGTCGCGCATACGTTTTTTGATAAAAATGATTGACACGCCGTTTCATTTTCTCCCCAAGACGGCGAAACGGCTGGATTTTATCCGCATTCAGCCGTTCAAATCGCCGTTTAAGAAGCGCTTCGCGGCGCTGGCGCTCCCGTTCTTCCTTGATGGAGAGTGGATCGAGTAAACGGATTTCTTTCCAGTGCTTTCTGACGAGTAAAATCACCCAAACGAGTGCGGCGAACGCAATGACAAAAGCGAAGATGGCAAAAATAAACATAGATTAAGCCCGAACCGCGGCGCGGCAGAGCACACCAAAGGCGCGCGGATCGAGTGATGCTGTTCCTACGAGCACGCCATCAATATGTGTCGTTGAGACATATTCGCCGATATTGTGCTCATCAACTGAACCGCCGTACAAAATCGGAATCTCCTCGGCATTTGATCCGAATTTTTTCGTCAAAACTTCGCGAAGCGCTTCGTGCATCTGTTTCGCTTCCTGACTGCCGCAGACTTTTCCGGTTCCGATCGCCCAGACGGGTTCATAGGCAACCAGGCATTTTACGCCGT
>DASTLG010000153.1:0-2990 GCA_035715245.1 Patescibacteria group bacterium | reverse complement strand
AAAAACCGCTTCGGCCCCATATCACGCTCGGCCGGGTAAAAATCCAATCCGAAGTTCCGCGGTTTAATGAACTCGCGTTTTCTCCGCAACTATTTACGGTGCAGGAAATAGATTTAATGGAGAGCACGCTCACCTCATCTGGAAGCGCATACCGCGTACTCGCCCGATTTCCTCTCCACAATTAATAAAATATTTGACATATTTTTTAGAAAAACTTACGGTTATTTTATCGGTCTTTTTTATCATAATACCAGGAGGTCGCCATGCTGGCTCGCGTCCTTAGCCTGACCGGCGCTCTTTTAACCGTGAGCGGCTGTGCTCATACCGAAATCGCCAAACCGTCGTACCTGCATCGACATTTGGTGGTGCAGGCGCCGCGCTCGATCCTTGGGACACTTCAGCCGTCCGAGTACCGGCTGGCGCTTCTCGTCATTTCATGGCGAGAAAATCCACAATCTGCAGATTCGGCTCGTTTCTACACCTACTGCGACGTGCGGCCAAACGCGATCGAATGCCTTTCCGGCGACATTAATTACGCGAATGTCACGTTCGTATTGCAGGCGATACGCGTTACCCTAAGTGATCTGGTTCCAGCCGAACGCGTTGAAGCCGAAAATCTCCCCGAAGAAAAACGCGAACGATTCTATGAACCCAAGGCGCTCTGTGGAACCGTAAAAATCGGACTCGCTGATAAAGAGCTCGGCTGGAGCGAAGGAGGAAATTCCTTCGCCAAGCAATGGATGACACTCGTTTCGACTGGCGAGAATCATTGCGTATTCAACGTGCCGCGCGAATTTCTTTTTACAGAATCTGACAAAACAGAATCGCGGCATCAGCGCCGATAATCACGGATCGGAAGCTAAACATCTTCGCTCGACTTCGGTCGAGTTTTTTTAATTTTAACTCCGAATTAATTATGAAAAACCGTTGACAAAATAGCTTAAATAAGCTAGATTCTACTTCGCTCTTTTCACAGGAGGCGGCCGATGGCGATCAAACCTATCTCGCTCAGAATCCGAGAATTAAACCGGCAAAAGAAGATGTTTGAAAGGATGAAACCCTTTCTGAACCTTGCCCAGCCTGTCCTATTTGCGGCCATGTTCATCGCCGGCTTTTTCGTCGGTTTTTCGTTCTCGATTCCAACCGTCATTCTCCATCTTCTCGTCTCAGTTCTTTTCTGCGCTTCGATCGCCGCCGAAAGAATGAACAAGGAGATGCTGCAGGGCATTGAAGGAGAGTTGGAAGCGTTGTCGCTCACCGCTCTCGAAATGGAGATCGATGCCGGAATCGCACGGCTCGCTCACCATGGCAAAAACCATCTGACTAATTAACCTTTCGCTCGACCTCGGTCGAGTTTTTTTAAATTTAAATAAAATATTTTTTAATATCAAAATCAATTATTTCAAAAAAACAAAAGTAATTTTCCCAAAATCAAAACCACCTTTCGGTGGTCTTGATGTGGTAGCCCGTGGGGGAATCGAACCCCCGTCTTCTCCGTGAGAGGGAGATGTCCTAGCCACTAAACGAACGGGCCTCGATACACACCTTCCTTTAATTCCTTCCGAACTTTACCTGAACGTTTAATCTGTTTCTCTCTTCGTAACGCTTCTGTCCTATTTTCTTTTCCACGCCTCCTCTTGTCGCACCAGAAGTTCTGGCGCATGAACCGGATCTTCCATAAGTTCTTTGATCACGCGTTCCATCCGCACGCCTTTATCATGAACCGTTCCCTGCGACGCTTTTGCCAGAACAAGATCGCCGGGCTTGATCCAATCCTGCAAAAACCTGCCCGCCTCTGGCGTATCCTCAAATCGTTTAATTTTTTCCGATTCGAGTCCGGCTTTTTTCGCTCCGCTTTCCACGGCAGGCGCGAGTGTACCACACGCAACCAATAAATCAAGATGCAGCCTCCCCGCTTCTTCACCCACGCGTTCATGAAGCGCTTCTGACTGACTTCCAAGTTCCCGCATTTCTCCCAGGCAAGCAATCCGCCGCTGGCCAGGATTCAATTCGACCGCCGCAAGATCGCGAAGCGCAGATAATACCGCGACAGGTGAGGCGTTATAGGTATCATCGAGCAAAGTCGTTTTTTTGATCCCTGGAAGAATGCGCGTGCGCCCTGGTAAACCAGAAAACGAAATCGAAATGCGTTCAACAGAATCGTCAAGCCCAGCGTCGAGCAGAGTCGAAACGGCAAGCCCCGCACACACGGCATAGGCAATGGATTTTCCAAAAACACCAGGAAGAAAAATTTTCCGGAGACGATTTAAACTTTCTATATTAATTTCCAGTCCAATAGGCGTTTTTCCATATTCTGTGTCCTGTACGCGAATATGATTTCCCGCCAGCCGAATATCCGCATCTTGCGATTGGCCGAACGTATATACGCGCGCCGGACTCATGTGGCGCATGGCAAATACACGCGGATCGTCCGCGTTTAAAATCACTGCCCCATCCGGCCGTGTCGCTTTCACAATCGTCGCTTTTTCTTCTGCTACCGCGTCAATAGACGGATAATTCGCTGCATGAACGGGCGCCATCATTTCATCCTCTGGCGTGACAGCGGTTACCACGGAGATAAACGGCGGCGCAATTTTTACTAATTTTTCCAAATCCCCTGGTTTATCCGCGCCCATTTCCAGAACAAAAATATCAATTCCTGTACGGCGCCAGCCAAGCCAAAACAACGAAGCGGAAACAAGGACAAGAATCCATCGAAATGGTGAACGGCCAGGCGCCGGCAACCCTAAAATGGTCAGCGGCAACCCTAATTCATTGTTATAATTTTTTTCAGAAGCACGCACACGCGCATTCGGATTCCCTGCATCGAGCATGAGTCCGATCACATTTTTCGTGGACGATTTTCCAACAGACCCGGTAATCGCGATCACGCAGGGTTTCTCGCGGCGAATCACACGCTGTGCAGACGTGGCAAGAAATGATTCTAAAAAAATGAGACGCATACGATAAATTCGATCGTAGCTCGGCTT
>DASTLG010000152.1:0-3581 GCA_035715245.1 Patescibacteria group bacterium | reverse complement strand
GCGAAAGGGCTGGAGGGGATCGTCGCGAAACGCCTTGATGCTCCATATCATGAGGGAAGTCGAAGCGACCAATGGTTAAAAATTAAAATACAACTGAGACAAGAGGCAGTGATCGGCGGCTACACAGAAGGCCGCGGCAGTCGGAAACAATTCGGTTCCCTGATTTTAGGTGTTTATGAGGGTGATCGTTTTATTTATATTGGTCATACTGGCGGCGGATTTGATGATGCATCTCTTAAAATCGTAAAAGAACAATTGAAACCGCTCGAAACAACGCGCTCGCCATTTGCCGAAACGCCGAAAACGAATGCGCCGGCGCATTGGGTGAAGCCGCGTCTTATGTGCGAGATAAAATTCAGTGAGTGGACGGATGACGGACACGTGCGTCAGCCGATTTTTCTTGGATTACGCGAGGACAAAGATCCAAAAAAAGTACGGCGCGAACGGCCGGAAGTTGCGGTGCCGAGCGTTCCGCCCGGACGCAGGGTGTATGCAAAGGAGGCCTTGAAACAGGACGATTTAAAACGGCTGAAGATTGGCGGCCGCGAACTTGAAATTACGCATTGGCACAAAATTTTTTTCCCCGAAGACCGCATCACAAAGGGCGATCTCGTTAAGTACTATCGTTCCATGGCGAAATGGATTTTGCCATATCTCAAAGATCGTCCGGAATCAATGAATCGATTCCCGAATGGGATTGATGAAGAGCATTTTTATCAAAAAGACGCGCCGGATGTGCTTGAATGGGTAAAGCGTGTGTCGATCCATTCGGATACAGAAGAGCGTAATCTTCAGTACATTGTGTGCAGTGACGAGGCAACGCTTGTTTATCTCGTACAGCTCGGATGTATTGAGCTGAATCCATGGAATTCGCGCGTAGGTTCGCTGGATACACCGGATTATCTTGCGCTGGATCTAGATCCAGAAGGGATCGAATTTGCAGAGGTTGTAAAAACGGCGCAGACGGCAAAAAAAGTGCTCGATAGTATTCAGGCGCCGGCATACTGCAAAACGTCAGGGGCGACTGGATTGCATATTTACGTGCCGCTCGCTCCACAGTACACCTATGAGCAAGTTCGGTTATTTGCGGAAATCCTTGCGAATAAAATTCACCGGCTTTTGCCTCATACGACCAGTCTTGCACGTTCGCCGACAGAACGGCAGAAGCATGTTTATCTTGATTATCTGCAAAACCGTCGTGGGCAAACCATGGCTGCTCCCTACGCAGTTCGGCCGCGGCCCGGGGCAACGGTTTCCACGCCGCTCAAATGGACAGAGGTACGTAAAGGATTGGATCCGCGCAGGTTCACGCTGCGTAACTCGCTCGCGCGCGTTGAACGTGTTGGCGATCTTTGGACCCCAACGCAAAAAGGCCGTTTTCGTCTTGAAGACGGCATGAAACGTTTATGAAAGCGTACATTGGCACGTCTGGCTGGCAATACAAGCATTGGAATAAGCGGTTCTTTCCGGAAGATTTGCCTCGAATAAAACAGCTCTGGTATCTGAGCCGAAAATTCGACACCGTAGAGTTAAACACGACGTTTTACCACTTTGCGCGGTCTGACACCTTCCTTAAATGGGCGAATGAGGTGCCAAGCAGATTTGTATTCAGTGTGAAAATGAACCGGTTGTTTACGCATTTTAAGCGCCTTAAATTGGATGTGAAGACAAAGCGTGATTTGCATGTATTCCTCGGCCAAACAGCGCTTCTCGGCAATAAACTTGGGCCGGTGCTCATCCAATTACCGCCGTCATTCAAAGCAGATATAGGATTGCTAGCAGCGTTTATAAAACAGCTGACCATTGAGGCAAAGAAACTGAGGGTTGCTTTCAAATTCGCCATTGAATTTCGTCATGAGACGTGGTTTACAAGCGCGGTTTATACGCTGCTCAAGAAAGAGAAGATCGCCCTTGTTATCACTAACTCGCCTCATTGGCCATTTGTCATCATGAAAACCGCGCCATTCGTGTATATACGTTTCCATGGACGCTCAGAACTATTTGCATCCAATTACACGAACAAAGAATTACGCGAATGGGCAGAGAAATTACGAGCTCTTAAATCGCGTACAATTTATGCATATTTCAATAATGATGCGAATGCTTACGCGGCAGAAAACGCCATGTATTTGCAAAAATTATTTGAATCAAAAGCTTAAACAATGGAGCGGAAAATCACCGAAAAGCGGATGAGCTTATAACGATCTTGGTCATTCGAATTTTTGTTGCAAATTTTTTTTTGGCAGGTAAGTAGGTATGAATGTTCCTATGAACCGATTTCTCTTTTTATTTTCCTCTTGCAGTTTCGGAATCGCGCTTGCGGTTTCGCCTGTTTTGGCGGCTTCGAAACCTGACGGATTATTCGATCCGCTGATTTTTCAAAATTCCGATGGAATAACTGTTAACGCGACGCAGGCGTTTAATGAATTAAAAAAACGAGCTCTTATCGTAACTCCGGCTCAGCTCGAACGAATTCCATTACCCATGGAACCGCTCAGGTATGCAACGTCGACCAATGTTTTTTACGCAGGAAAAATTTTGAGAACCGTTCAGGATTCAAAGCATATCTGGTTTGTAGCTCGAAATGACGGACGTCGATACATGTTTGATGGGACAGATGGGGCATTCCCGTTTTTTCAATCTATTATCGCGCAGTCATTTCCACAGCAAAAATGGATTTTTATCTCTCTCTCAACGCAAACACTTGAAGAACGTTTAGGGATGTCGCGCCTTTCGGAATATAAAATTTCTTCCGGGAAAGCGTTGACCCCCACCCCAACCGGCTTTTGGTCCGTGCGTAACAAAGTGCCCATGGCCTGGTCGAAAATGGCTGGTCTCTGGATGCCGGATTGGATGGCGTTTACCCCCTTTGGTCACGGCATCCATGAATTGCCGATCTGGCCGAGCGGATATCGTGAAGGTGAAGCGCATTTAGGCACGCCTGTTTCTCATGGCTGTGTTCGTTTAGGGCTTCTGGATGCAAAATCGGTTTATGACTGGGCTGAAATCGGAACGCCAGTTGTGGTGGTGCAATAAAAAAACGCCGCTCGGGGAGCGACGTTCTTGAAATAGCTAGACGTACTGCGCGGCGCGTGCGCGTTCAGTCTTGATCTCCGTTTCGATTCGGTCCAGGATCGTCTTCCAAACGATCTTGATTCGGCTCCGATTTTCTTCGGTGTCAGGCATCACGAAGTAGAGGCGCTCATAAGGCGGCTCAGCCAGATCCTTTATGGCTTTTTCAAAAAAAACCTGATCACTTTCTTCGTCGCTTATCGAAATAGCCATGACGCAGCCCGCCTCTGTACTCAGGAGTAATGTGCTGCATTTTGCGATTTCTGAAAGGCCGATGAACATGAACCAGGGATGCTCTTTCACGAACTCATCCGGGTCTGCGTAGTCGTGCGCAAGCGCCATGAGCATAATCTGTTCAATGGTCACATCCTGAGGCGGCGGAACGGCCTGAAGTCGTCCTTCGCGCTCACCCTGCCATTCTTTTGCGATTCGGGTAAGCTCGTCATCGCTTTGGAGAATGATTTCGTTTCCCAGGTCGGCTTCTACTTGATGAATGCCCTCAGGTGAAG
>DASTLG010000151.1:0-5488 GCA_035715245.1 Patescibacteria group bacterium | reverse complement strand
CAACACGATTTGGCTCTGGCGCGCAGACCAGTCGACCTTGGTTCTTCCAGGGATGTTCCTTCGGGCAACCGCTGATCCCCTGCATCAAAAATTAGCCGTCATCGAATCCACAAGCACCGGACCTCTCCTTGCATACTGGTCCCCTTCGAGCGGTCTGGTTGGCGCCAGCCCTATTCCAAACTCATCATCAAATCAATTCAGAATCGACTGGCAGTCCGAGGGAAACGCCCTTCTTATAAACGAACTAAATCCAGCTGGAAAAATCTGGTGGAGCAAGCTTGATGCCGGTCAACCGTTCGTCGACGTTCTTCCTCAGGCATCGTATTACTGGTCTGAAAACATCCTGCGCGGTTCTGACTCGTCCTTCCTGTATCAAATTGATCCTGCAACACGCAAATTTTTACAAACACAAAAATCGCTCGGAATCGTGGATGCGACAAAAAATCTTACTCTGCAGACCACTAGCACGGGAATTCTCCTAAAGGAACGCTCATTAAGCACACGGCTTTTCGCTCTTCCTTCCGGCCAGTGGAATTTTGGAGATCTGGAACAATTTTATATTTTATTACATGACCATGACCACTGGCTTGCCATGGACACAGCTTCCCCGCCCTATGCCGAACAATTGACCGGCGATCATCCTCGATGGCTTATGGGAAGCGAGCCTCTAAGCGCGCTTTTCGTGAATGACGGCGAAGTCTGGATGTGGCAAATGGGAAAAACGCCCGCCCTTCTTTGGCGGCAATCAGAGCCGATTCAGGAAGTCGACTGGCATCGCAGCGGAACCAGCGTGTTTATCGCGGATCAGCATCACCTCTTTGCTCTGGAACTTGATGATCGAAACGGCCGCCAAATCACCCAGCTCGCTGATTTTGATCAAATCCGCGACTTTGGCCTGATCGGAAAATCTCTTTTTATCGCAGGCACGAAAAACGGAATCAGCGGATTGTGGAAAATAGAAATCGAATAAATTGGATTTTTATTCAAATTAAAATTGAAAATTTTTCTTAATTTTTTCCGCAACGGTTTGAGCCTCAGCCGCATTTTGGTATGCCGTTCCAGGCCAGTGGCGAAGTCCGTCATGGTCAAATCGCGGAACAATATGCATATGAACATGCGGCACAAGTTGTCCGGCGGCAGAACCGTCGTTCAGTTCAAGATTGAATCCATGAGCTCCCGTTCCTTTTACAACGGCTTTCGCGATGTTCTGAATAGCGGCGGCCCAAGACTTCACCAATGCCTGGTCCATGGCAAAAAGCGTCGAGGCATGCGTTTTCGGGATCACGAGGGTATGACCGGGATGGACCGGTTTGATATCCAAAAAAGCCAGAACCAAATCGTCCTCATAAATTTTTGTACACGGGATTTCTCCGGCGATTATTTTGCAAAAAAGACAGTCCATATCAAGATTCACGGTACGCGATCACGAGAAAAAAGACAATTTCAAAACAGACGAGAGCGCCAACCGGTACAAGACCAAAAAAACCAAGCCCTCTCGTTACGAAAAAAAGAAAAGCTATCAGGAGAATTCCGAGCGGAGCCAACAGTGCCATCCATCGTAACGTTTGTTTACGCTTCATCGGCATGAAATAAGCAAAGATAAAAACAACTGGAAGAAGCCAAAAAAAATCGAAGAAGGTCAGGACGCTCCCAGGCGCCAAGCGTTCCATGATCAAAAGCAGCGCAAAAAGACTGGAGCTGGAAAAAAATGCATGCGTTAAAAAAAGAGAAATCCATTCACGTGAATTCATCTTCATAATCGATGATAAGCCAGGCCAAGTTCCTTTCGCACCGCGCACCAAAATTCCGTCCATGACAGCTTCGGACGAGTGTACACAAGTTCAACCGACCGAATATCTGCAGAACCCGTCCGAATCTCGATTCCGGGGAGAGAAAGCATAAATCGTAGCTGGTCCTGACTGAACGGAAGCGCAAACGACGTATGGACATGATACCATCCGCCTCCAAGCGACTCCGGTTGTTCGTATGGCGTCAGGACAGCGCGAATACCTTCTTGCGACAAATTCGTCGCATCCGTCAATCGTCGCGGTTTTGGATAAAAAAGCGCCTGCGGATCAAGAGTAAAAAACCCATCCCCGATCAGATCCAGATTTCCATTCGGAATCGTAATTTCTCCGACGCGATCTGTTTCATTTGGTGAACGATCCGACTCAACAGCTTGATCCAGGTCGGTAATGTTTGTTTGGGTCGAACCAAACCGAATCGTCTGCCGTCCTTCATTCCGCGCGGCGCGCATCGTAAGGTGAACGGAATTTGTCCATAATTTAATATTGCTCCCCTTGCCAATGTTCAAAGCGGGGCCAATGACCCAGTGGCGCGCATTCGTTTTCATCGTCACGGTCGACACGCGGTCGTCCGCAGAAATTGAAAGACGGTAAACACCAGCAGGAAGTGACTGGAGCAAGATCGTTTTCTTTAAAATCTGATCTGGATTTCCTGAGCTCTGGATCACATCCGTCGCAACGACCTGCTGATTATGCAAAACCCGGATCAACGCAACTGAACCCTGACGCGTCAGATTCGCATCCTGAACAGAGATCGTAAATGAAAGACGACCGTCGATCGGAATGACATAGACATCGTACGTGCCTTGCCACGCCGTCGGATATTCTTTTTCCTCGAATAAACCGTGATCCATGAGCGTCAAAGAAGACACATCACCGCCCCAGGTCAGCAGAGAGGAAAAATCTTCAGATAAAAGCGTTGAATCAGAAAGGCCGTCTTTCACATATCCGGTTCTTCCGGACAGGGCGACTCGATGCCAGCCTTGCGCCAAAGCAGCTGAAAAAAGCGGATGCAATTCAAAAGATTGTGCCGCAGCATCCCGAAGCAATCCGAGCTCAATGAGCGAAACATTTATCGGCCGAATATCAAAACCAACGAGAACGCGATCAAACAAAGCTGGCGCATGCGCCGTTGCGTAAACCGGATCTCCCGTGATGCGCTGACCAATCCAGCCATCCGGCTGTGCGCCGATGGGCGTGACCCGATCTGCCGGAAGAAAGGCATCCAGCCAGCGGCTTTTTCCATCAAACGGGAAAAAAAATCGGCTCACACCGCTTATCGGGAAACGAAAAGAAACAAGCCACAGGAACATAGCAAGGCAAACAAACCAGGGTAAAAGACGAGCGGTCCACAAAAATGCCTTTGCCATACTTAGGGCGTGGGAAACAGTCGATACAGGCGCTCGCGCGAAAACGATGCCAATTCTTGAATCTCAAATCCGGCTCTCTGCCATTCGTCGCGTTCCTTCTGAGAAAGCGGCCGTACAAATAAACCGATCCGAATATCTGCTCCCCGCGCGTAATTACGGACAAGCTCCGGCGGCGGCAAAGGAGAAACGGCGCGATACGTCGGAAAAAAAATTTTATCTGATCGGTCAGAAAGGATCAGATCGCCCGGACGAAACCAGGCAGAAAGCGACTGCTCAATGGACGCGTATCGGATCAATTCGGTACGCGTAGAGAAAACGCCCTCATCATCAGCAAACGTCGCGCGATACATACCAAATACTGCCAAAAAAACAGCAGCCGCAATACATGCCGTGCGCCAGGATTTTCGCTCAAGCGCCAGACGGGAAAGATACGCGAACGCAAGGCCGATAAAGACCGAGATCGGCAAAAGATATCGGAGAAATGAATTCGCGATGGTCGCCTGGCGCGGTCCAAAACGATCAATATACATTCCGCTCCCGTAAACCAGGAGAAGAATAAATAGCGTCCATAGAATAAGCAAAAAGTAAGGATTGACCTTTTTCCATCCGCATTCCCGTTTAATTCGCCAGAGGACGTGTGCGATTGCCGCGACCGCTAAGATCGTCCAGGGCAAAAAAAGCCAGCCGAAATAGGCGCCAATATTCCAAAGGAGAATTCGGGGATGGAATCCATACGGCAGCCACCAAACGGATGATGCCGGAGCCACGGGAGCCGAAAGCGAAACCACGGACGTAACCATCTGTGTTTTTGCGGTAATCTGGTCGGCCCGGCCGTAGCCGATTCCAAAAAAAGAACCATAGGCTCCGCGCGCATACCATCCAAGCGGGAGAAGAACGAGCAGAATGCCGCACGCCATCGCGATCCAACCGCGGCGCGTAGGACGAAGCAACTTTCCTGCGAAAATCCACCAAGGAAGAATCCAAAGCGCCTCAATGGGACGCATGGCAAGGCATAGAACAGCAAGGAAAGAAATAATAAAATACCAAATGGTTTTTTTTGCGCGGGTATGGATCAAAAAATCGATCAGCCAAAAAACCCAGACGGCCAAGGCAAGCACGGCCCCATTTGGAAACAAACTCCGATTTCCGTATAAAATCATTGAAGGAACCGTAAACGCCACAAGCGTTCCGAGCCACGCCGGCCAAAAACCAAACCGCGCCAAAAGGAGACGGAAAAACGGCCAGCTCGCAGAAAGCAGAAGGAGCGATCCTATCCACGGCAGAAATGCGACGCCGCCGATCCCGGCAAAAAAAGAAAGGACCCATGGCCATCCGAGAAAGCCAACCGGCGCCATTTTATCACCAAGAGAAATCCAGCTCCGCGGATGCACCCAGGGAAATGCGCCAACCACATGATCGGGCAGAAAAACACGATGATGAAGCGCGATTTGCTCGGCCACGCGCGCATAGGCCGTTTCATCTGGAGAGGCAAAAATCGTCCCCCCGATCGACGGCAAAATCATGAATAAGAAAAACAGGAACGCAAAAAGCGCCCAAAAAAAGGCCTTTTCCCGCCTTGATTGCGTCATGGCGCTATTTTAACACGTGTTTCCGAGAAGGAAGAGTCGTGCTACATTGTTCACGCCTCACTATGGAAACATGTCGAAAGATCTTCTGCTTCGTCCTCGCCTGCGTCATTGTGTTATCCCCAGCCAAAATTTTCGCGCAAACCATCTCCTCATCATCAACCAACATGGATGATGCTTTCGACCGAAATGATGTTTTAGACGATGCTGACCTCTTTGACTGGAAAAGCATGACGCTTGCCGGTATTCAAAATTTTCTGCTGGAAAAAGGGACACTTGGCTCGATAAAAATCAAAGATCTTGACGGAGCTGAAAAAACGCCGGCGCAGATTATTGAGCGCGTGGCAAAAACTTATCAAGTTTCCCCGCGTTATCTCATGGCGCTGATTCAAAAAGAACAGAGCCTCGTAGAAGATCCCCATCCGACACAGAAACAATTTGATTGGGCCGCGGGATTCGGCGTCTGTGACAGCTGTTCCATGGCCGATTCCGCTATCCAAGCCTACAAAGGATTTGCCAATCAGTTGGAAAGCGCCGCGAAGCAATTCCGTGAAAAATATCTCCAGCAGATTATCGGAAAGGGATCGACCATCGGCGGATATGCACCAGGTCATATCATGGTCGTCGATGGAAAGATCGTGATTCCGCAGAACCAGGCGACCGCCATGCTGTATACATATACGCCGCATCTGCACGGGAATTTGAATCTTTGGCGCATTTGGCAGCG
>DASTLG010000150.1:0-6817 GCA_035715245.1 Patescibacteria group bacterium | reverse complement strand
CTTGGACAAAAAGCCACGCTGACGTTTGATGCCATGAACGGACTGACGATCACGGGAACCGTTTCCCAAATCCAAGCCGTTGGTACGGTTACGCAGGGCGTGGTGAATTACACGGTCCAGATTTCGCTCGATACGCAAGACGCACGGATTAAACCGGGGATGAGCACGAGTGCATCGGTTGTAACGAATACGCGGCAAGATGTGCTCATGCTTCCAAATAGCGCTGTAAAGACGCAGGGAGGTCAAAGTTTTGTTCAGGTGATTTCAATGCCGGCTGGAACAGATCCGTCTGCTTCGCAAATCGCCACGACCGCGATGCCGGTGCGTGTGCCGGTAACCATTGGATTGGCTGATGGTAATTCAACAGAAATTCTTAGCGGATTGAATGAAGGCGATCGCGTGATACTTCAAACAATCAATCCGAATGCGAAGACAACAACAAGTTCAATTGGAGGCGGGGGAGCAGGCGGCATCCGAATTCCCGGCATTACAGGCGGCGGCGGAGGATTCCGCGGCAATTAAATTCTATGATCGAGACAAAAAACATCACCAAAACGTATGAGAACACCGGAGAAAAAATCCCTGTTTTAAAAGGCGTCTCTTTTCATATTGAAGATGGTGAATTTGTCGCGATCATGGGTCCGTCAGGCTCCGGGAAATCAACCCTAATGCATATTCTAGGCGCCTTGGATATTCCAACGACCGGACAATATCTTTTGGACGGGAAAGATGTTTCCCATCTGGACGAACAAGAGCTCGCAAAGGTCCGGCGCGAACGGATTGGATATGTGTTTCAGTCGTTTAATCTGCTTCCGCGCGCAACCGTTCTGCGCAATGTCATGCTTCCCATGGTTTATTCAGGGGTTGAAAATCCGGAACGGGAAGAGCGCGCCGTAAAGGCGCTCGAGAGCGCAGGTCTGGCCAAGGAATATCATACGCATTATTCAAATCAGCTTTCAGGCGGTCAGATGCAGCGCGTGGCAATTGCGCGGGCGCTCGTGAACAATCCATCCCTTATTCTTGCTGATGAGCCGACCGGTAATCTGGATACAAAAACCGGCGAAATTGTGCTCGCGACATTTCAAGCGTTGAATAAGGCGGGTCATACGATTGTTCTGATTACGCATGAACGCGATGTAGCTCTCCATGCGCAGAGAATTATCCATATCCGAGATGGGGAAATTGTAAAAGAAGAAAGAACGTAAAAATTTTTGAACACATTATTCTCATGTTTCTCTCTGATCTCGTTGAGGAAACCTACATGGCCCTCGTTGCGAACAAGGCACGATCTGCGCTGACGATTTTAGGTATTGTAATCGGAATCGCTTCAGTAATCGCCATGGTGGCGATTGGACAAGGAGCAAAAGGGAACGTGGAGGCAAGCGTGGAATCGATTGGGTCAAATCTTATCCTTATCATGCCCGGTGCGGCACGGGGGATCGGATTTCAGGCAAGCGCCGGCCGCGGTTCAGCGCAAACCCTCACCCAGGCGGATGCGGACGCGATTGCGGCGGCTAATGTGGCAAAAGCGGTGGCTCCTGACTTAACTCGACGATATCAAGTAACGGCGCCAGGAACGAATACAAATACGTCTGTTATTGGCACGGTTTCGTCGTACCCGGAGGTTCGCAATGTAGCAATCGATCAAGGATCATTTATTACGGATCAAGACGTGGAAGGCGTAAATCGAGTGGCGGTCCTTGGGCCAACCACGCGTGACGATCTGTTCGGAACCGGTGCGGATGCGATTGGCCAAACGATTCGTATTAATAAAGTTAATTTCAGAGTGGTTGGAGTCACCCAGTCGAAGGGCGGATCCGGATTCAATAATGCTGACGATGTGATTTATATCCCGATTTCTGCGGCACAGCGGTATCTTGCCGGAGATGCGTATGTATCAACGATCAGCATCGAAGCACCTAGCCAGGCGGCCATGTCAGATGTTCAGCAGCAGGTTACGAGTCTTCTGCTCGCTCGTCATCAGATTTCAAATCCGGCAAATGCAGATTTCAGTGTTTTGAATCAATCTGATCTCGTTGCGACAGCTTCTAGCGTCACGAATACATTTACCGTTCTGCTTGCCGCAATTGCAGGCATTTCTCTACTTGTCGGCGGCATAGGCATTATGAACATGATGCTCACGACGGTTACGGAGCGAACGCGAGAAATTGGATTACGAAAGGCGATCGGCGCTCAGCGGCAGGATATTACGTACCAATTTTTGATGGAAGCGGTCGCGCTCACGTTCTCTGGCGGTGCATTTGGGATTCTTCTGGGTTGGCTGCTTTCCTTTGTTGTAACGCACTTTACCTCTTTGCCAAGCGCGATCTCGTTGAGTTCGGTGCTTCTAGCATTTGGCGTTTCTGTCGCCATTGGAATTGCGTTTGGCTATTATCCTGCTCTGCGCGCTTCCCGCTTAAATCCGATTGATGCGCTGAGACATGAATAACCAGAAAAATTAAGAACATCTAATTACTCATTAGTCAACTATGAAAAATATTTTTCCCATTTTCCTTGTAGCGATCGTTGTAGGCGCCGGAGCCTTTTTTGGGGGTATGGCTTACGGAAAAAGTGCCGCAAAACCGGCGTTTGCCGCCGCTGGACAGTTTGGCCAGGGGAGAGGATCCCGCGGCGGACAAAATGGAAACGGAAATGCCGGGTTTGTTGCCGGAAGTGTTCTGTCTATGGACCCGAACAGTATGACGATTTCTTTGCGCCAAGGCGGTTCAAAAATTGTCTTTTATTCCACATCAACGCAGGTAGAGAAACAAGCAAGCGGCGCGATGAGTGATATCAAAGTCGGAACAAATGTCGTGGCTAACGGATCGGCGAATTCAGACGGAAGCATCACCGCTCAAACTATCCAGATTCGGCCAGAGGGAGCAATTGGCGGATTTGGCGTCATGACCAATGGAAATGCCCCAGCGCCGGCAACAAATTAAAAAGACCTAAGGAACATCACGTTCTCAAAAAGAAAAAAGCGGACCGCGCGGGATCCGCTTTTTCGACGGACATATTTATTTTGCGACGCAAGAGTTATATTGCATCATCTGCCGAACTTGGCGTTGACGCACCGGAGATAAGAGCCAGGACAACCACCACGGCTCCTAGAATAATGTTGTTCCAGAGAGGGCGATTTAACGTCGCAAACCCGATAATGAATGGCGAGAGGATAAGCCAAATTCCAAGCACGACATTTATCCAGCTCGGCCAGGCGCGTTTGTAACCGCTGCCGGCGGCATTAGTTGCAGAGAAGATAATAATCGCTGCACCGACGATAAGGTTGTTCCACAGGGCGCCGGTTATGGAACTAAATCCAAGAATAAACGGCGAAAGGAACACCCATAATCCAGCGACAACGTCGATCCCGCTTGCGGTTCGGACATAGGTTCTTGCCTGTTCTAAGGTTGTTGCCATATATGTTTCACCTCCTTTTTAGTTTAGACTCAGCGGTTTCCCGTTGAGAGAAAAAGCTAGAAAGTTCGTTAAGAATTAAGAATCGTTCTCATTAAAAAGTCTACGAGCTCCGGCGGCGGCGTCAAGCTGATCCGTATTTAAATAAACACATCAGCCTGACTAGTCCGTTCTTGAAAAAAGCTGATATGATGAGTGCATGAAAAAATTTCTCTTTGCGGGCATCTGCATCGTGTTCCTTGGTGCAGGCTGCTCTTTACCAGAGAGCGTGATTGATTCCGGTGCTAAAGGAATGGCGCTCGCAGGACCAACCTGTCCCGTGGTTCATTTGCCGCCGAGCGACGCATGTCGCGATCGACCGGTCTCAAATATGAAATTGAAGATCGAGCAAAAGAACGGCGGATATTCAGCGACCTTCGAAACCCAGCAAGACGGATCATTTTTCGTAAACCTTCCTCCAGGAGAATATGTAATTACAAAAGCCGTATCCGGACCGTTTCCAATATTACCGCCGACGGAAGTCTCCGTTCACGCACATGAATTCACGACCATAACTTTGCAGTTTGATACTGGTATTCGTTAATAGCCGCTCCCTATTGTAGAAAGAATTGCCCTTTGCTAGGGTCTTTTTATATGGAAGAAACCGTCAAACTTTACCGTTCACGGACTGATCGAGTCCTTTTTGGCGTTTGCGGAGGATTGGGAGCTTATTTTCACATTGATCCAGTTTTGGTTCGGGTTGTTTTTCTTCTCCTCACGTTGGTGCACGGCTTCGGTGTTCTGCTCTATCTCGTTTTGGTTATAATTATTCCAAAAGAACCGGTAATCGCTCCCGCGGACACGCCGCCGGCCGCGCGTGCAGGCACGGGGAATTGGCGCGACGTTCGAAACTGGATCGGAATATTTGTTGTCATACTCGGGCTCCTCCTTCTGGCTGAACAGCTCATTCCTGCGGTTTCTATCGTCTGGAGAATCGTTTGGCCCCTGCTTATTATTTTGCTTGGTGCATTTATTCTTTTGAAACGATCTCCATAATATGGAAACACCTTCGCAAAATTCAAAAGATCGGCCACAGGAAATCCATTATTTTCGAGATGGCCGACGCGGACTTCCGGTCGCTCGGGTTTTTTTTGGACTCGCGATTTTGGCCCTTGGATTTTATTATCTTGCACTCAACCTAGGTTGGCTTCCCGCAGGGCTGAATATCGATTTTTGGAAGTTATGGCCTCTTTTGATTGTATTCGCCGGACTTTCCTTGCTTTCCGGAAAAAGCTGGACTGGCGGCATCATCAGTCTTGTTTTTGGCCTTCTGATCGTTGCCGTTGCAGGATATATTTTTTTTGGAAATGCAGTTTCAACTACACGTGAAATCCGGATTATTCCCATTCATGTGAATACGACAACGAGTACGCAAGCCGGGAATATCTCTATCCGCATTGGGGCGAGTCAGCTTAATCTCGAGGGAGGAAGTCTGGCCCTGGTTTCCGGAGAGCTCCGCACGGATTTTCTCAATTTGAACAGCAACACGGAAAATTCAGATGGAGTGCAAAAAGTGGATCTCGAAACCACTGGTCCATGGACAACCTCGCTTAGTTCCCACACAAGCGAACTCGATGTTCAGCTTGGGAGCACGGTCCCGTGGGATGTGACGGTTGAAGGCGGGGCCTCAGACATGAATCTTGACTTGCGGCGAGTTCTCCTCCATGCCCTTGCAATCCAGACCGGCGCTTCAGATGCAACCGTTCAGTTCGGAGACGTCATGGGAGAGACCAAGGCGGAGATCAAATCCGGAGCGAGCTCGCTCCATCTGATTATTCCAAAATCGTTGCCAGCGAGAATTGATGTAAGTCCTGGTTCTGGACTAAGTTCAAGAACCTTTACTGGTTTTACAAAAATAAATGACAGTGAATTTGAAACGCCGGATTATGCTTCCTCAACGAAGAAGCTGGATCTTACGTTGGATCTTGGTGTTTCGAATGTGCAAGTAATCAGAGAATAGCTGATTGCCTGAAAAAGACGGCCTTGAGAATGCTGGCCGTCTTTTTTAATAGAAAAAACGGCTTGTTTGATCACGTGTGCGTCTTTTTTTGCCGCTTGGCAGACGTTGACACGGATGAGGTCTCTTGTTACGTCTTGTATGCTTTTATAATTCTTGAACGCTTTCTCACATGAAAAAATCAAAATGGCTGTCGGACCGTCTAAAGCCCGTCGCTATTTTTCGCGCGCTTTTTATTTTCATCCTTATCCTGGTCGGCGCCTGTATTGCGGCAGATCTTTTTCGTAAGGCGTTTATCCGGCCGTTACCGACCGTTGCGGCGCGTGTTTTTGCTCCGGCGCCGGTCGTACAAGCAGCAACAACAGAACCGCCAGTCCAGGCAAGCCGTCTATCTGTACAAAGTCTTGCAAATTTTCCAGATGCGTTAAAGCGAGCGGGTTTGCCGGTCGGAGATATTACGATGCATCTTATTTCCGGAGCAACCGGAACAGCAGTTCTTATTCCTCAGATTCATCGATCGCCAGGATCGGCCATTGCTGATCCGCAAAATGACATCGCCGAAATAACACAGGGGCAAATTTATCAGATTATTCCATATCTCGTGAATTATTTTTCTTCACCGCTTGTGATGCTTGAGGGCGATCTCGCCGGCGATATTTCTCCCTCTTATATCAGGGTGCTTCAAGAGAAGAATGCGGCGAAACAATCGCTGATTCGAGAACGAGCATTACTTGCCGCGGAAATTTCAAAAAACGGAAAATCAACGGCAGCGCAAAATGCTGCGCTCCGAATGCTGGATCAGGGGATTGCAGAAGCGACACGGACCCTGCTCCTCGAGGGCGGCGCGTATGCCCTGGCAGCAGAAGGCTATCCATTACAGCTGGTTGGGGCGGAAGATCAGAAAACGATGGAAGCAGGGGCAAACATTGTCAGGGCTTATGTGTACCTCCAGGATCGGCTTGCACAAACTGATCCGCGTGAATCGAGTGTGGCAGTGAATGCGGATTCGGGTTCGGGATTGCCCACAAATGTTTCGGCCCTGCTCTCGATGCTGGCGCAGTCGCAATCTGTCTCTTCCGGAATTGATCAGGTCTTGTCGCGGGCCATGCAAAGCAAAGATTCGCAGACCGCGAATCACCTTGTGGCCGCCAAACAGGCGATGGCACAAATTGAGGCGCCCATGCCGGAAAAGTTTGCCGCAGCACCGGCGCCGTCCCGTGCAGATAATCCCTATCAATCAATTCACGATAAAAAAACATTAAATGAGTTGATGAAAAAGACAGAAGGCCAGATCCAGACGGTGGTTATTGATGAGCGAAATGAGCAGACCGCGGATCATTTTGTGCACGCTCTGATGGATAAAAAGCAGTCTGTGGGTGTTATTCAATATGGCGCTGGCCATGAGAA
>DASTLG010000149.1:0-3670 GCA_035715245.1 Patescibacteria group bacterium | reverse complement strand
AAGGAGTCGACCTACGATTAGGAGACGAAGTCGAGGCGACGGTTATTGAACTTGATAATGAATTCGGCGAATTGGAATTGTCCCTCAAGGGCGCTGGACGTAAACGCTCCTGGGAAAAATTAAAAGAGCTGTTTACGCAAGGCGCGGTTGTGAACGTGAAGATTTTGGATGCGAATAAGGGCGGATTAATTACACGCGTAGAAAATGTGCCGGCCTTTATTCCAGTTTCTCAGCTTTCACCAAATCACTATCCGCGTGTTGCCGGCGGAGAAAAAGCGAAAATCCATGAAAAATTAAAGACCTTGGTCGGAACCGCGCTGGACGTAAAAATCCTTGACGTGAACGAAGAGGAAGAAAAAATCGTTGTCTCGGAAAAAGCGGTTTGGGAAACCAAGCAGGAATCTGTCCTCGCCAAATACAAAGTCGGCGATCAGGTGGAAGGTGATGTGACGGCGGTTACGGATTTCGGCGCATTCGTCCGCTTTGATCAGAATCTCGAAGGTTTGGTCCATATTTCCGAAATAGCCTGGCAGCGTATTGATCATCCGAGTGACGTCCTCAAAGTCGGCGATCATGTTCGGGCGGAGATTATCAATATCGAAGGATCCAAAATTTTCCTCTCCATGAAAAAACTGGTGCAGGATCCATGGAAGAATGTGGCGGAGAAATATCAGGTCGGCCAATGGGTGAAGGGTCGTGTGCTCAAGATCAATCCATTTGGGCTCTTTGTTGAATTGGATCCGGATATCCACGGTCTTGCCCACATCAGCGAATTAGCGGCAAAACCGGTCAAAGACGTGCACGAAATTGCGCGTGTAGGAGATGAATTCGAGTTCCGTATCATTTCCATTGATCCGGAAAATCATCGCCTCGGCCTCTCGTTACGGAAACCAAAAGAAGAAGAGACGGCGAAAGCCTAACATCGAACAGATTCGGAAAAGGAGCGGGCCTTGAACCCCGCTCCTTTTTGTGTTAAGCCGTCTGCACTCGCAGACGCCCGGCTTTGGCTATTGGATAGCCAACCCGCGGCAGAGCGAAGGAGAGAAGGCATGAGCACCTTGATTGATCCGAGAGTGACGAAACTACTCAAAGCCATCGAAGACAAAAAAATTACGGGCCGGCATTTGGACGCGATTCTTCGCGACCCGGATACGGTTCTTGGTCGGGAATGGTGGAAGCGTCAGTTTCTTGCCCGGATTCCTCTGGGGCATGAATGGGACTTCTCGACGCTCTCGCTTGCCGGAGGAACGTTTCTGGTTGGAGGAACGACGTCCGATCCCGAGTGCGCGTACGTACGGCATGGAGAAAAAATCTATCCACTCCTAAAGGGATCGCGAGTTAAAAATGTGGTTTTTATCGGCGAAAAACCCGCCGGTATTTTGGAGAAGGATGGCCGTGAATACGCATTCTTTGGAAAAAAATGGCTTTTTCCTGCACGGGCCGTCTCCGAACCAACTGATGCGGATGGTCAGCCGCTATTTCTTATTTGCAAAGACGACGGTACTGTACGGAATCGCGTCTATCGCGGTGACGATGAAGTCGTCGATGATGAGAATCTAACGGACCAGGCGGTTTGGCACAAAGGCGCTCTTGCCTATGTTCGGGCCGTGCGCACGCCGACCGGAAGCTGGGTACGGTCACAGCTAGTTTGGAACCAATCGATTATTGATGAAGCGGAGACGATCGATCACCTGACTTCGGATGGACGCGACCTGTGCTACGTCCGCGGTGAAGGTGACGAACAAGAAGTGAAGTATGGAGTGCACCGATATTCGATCCCGTTCACGCGTAAACAGATTTCCATCATGGGAGACCTGACCCTGAGGGACGGTTCTGTCCTTTACGAGGTCATCACTCGGTCCATGGATTTGATCAGAGGGAATATCCATGTCGTCCATAACCAGACGGCACATGGTCCTTTTGGCTCGGTTTCTGATTTCAGCATCGTGAATGGGGAAGTTGCGTTTATTGCTTGTCTTCGACAAAGCAACATGCCGATCATTGTGCATGGTGATAGGACATTTGTTCTTGAACGCGATGACGAATTCCAGATGCAGGATCTCCAGCGCGCGGATGGAAAGTGGCTGTTTCGGCTGACTCTGGAGGAGCCGAACGCGAGGGAAGTGGTCGTCCACGGATTGGATGAGGGCCCGCTCTGGAGTCAGGTCTTTTCGCTTCATGTCAAGGACGACAAAATCATTCATGGCGCGCGCAAGGGGGATAAGATTTTTCTGGTGAGCCGTCCGGTCGCGGCTCCTCGATCGACGAATGAAATCATGGAGGAAAACGAGTAAGATCTCTACGAGCACCCAATCCGGTGCTCGTTTTTAATTGGACCGACTCTGGACAAAACGCTTTTTTTTCGCTACCCTCCATCAGTAACGCTATGAATAAAACTTTTCGTAATATTTTGTTGATTTTGGCAGCTATTTTGCTTATCGGCGGCGCCTTGTCTCTGGTGAATATCGATAATACGAAAAAACTGGACATGGGCACGTTTGTTTCAGATGTGCAGGACGGAAAAGTAAAGAGCGTAGAAATCAATACAGATAAGCTTTTGGTAACCCTGGATGATGGGACAAAAGCGACCGTAGATAAAGAGTCGAACGTCTCGTTTTCCGAACTGCTTCGGAATTACGGCGTTGATCCAGCCAAAGCGCGCGGCATTACGACGACGGTAAAGGAGAATTCCGGGATCGGCTATTGGTCGTCCATGATTTTGCCTACGCTCATTCCGTTTCTGCTTATTTTTGGCCTCATGTTCTTTTTCTTCCGGCAAGTTCAGGGCCAAAACAGTCGCGCCATGTCGTTCGGTCAATCCACGGTTCGTGAAACGGAAAAGGGAAGTACGTCCAAGGTGACGTTTGCGGATGTGGCTGGCGTGAAAGAAGCAAAACAGGAGCTCGAAGAAGTCGTTGAATTTTTAAAGAGTCCGGAAAAATTTGCCAAACTTGGCGCAAAGATTCCAAAAGGCGTTCTGCTCATGGGTTCTCCTGGAACCGGAAAGACCTTGCTCGCGCGTGCCGTGGCCGGAGAAGCGGACGTGCCATTTTTACACATGAGCGGATCTGAATTCGTCGAAATGTTTGTCGGAGTTGGAGCCTCACGTGTCCGTGATTTGTTTTCTAAAGCGAAAAAAGTCGCGCCCTGCATTGTCTTTATTGATGAAATTGATGCGGTTGGTCGTCAGCGCGGATCAGGTCTTGGCGGATCCCATGATGAACGTGAACAAACGCTTAATCAGATTCTTGTGGAAATGGACGGTTTTGAACCGAACTTAGGATGTATCGTGATTGCCGCGACAAACCGTCCGGATGTCTTGGATCCGGCTTTGCTGCGGCCCGGCCGATTTGATCGCCGTGTGGTTTTGGATCCGCCGGATATCAGCGACCGAGAAGCTATTTTGAAAATTCATGCGCAGGGAAAGCCCATGGCAAAAGACGTGAATATTCGCCGAATTGCTGAACGGACGCCTGGATTTAGCGGCGCGGATTTAGCAAATCTCATGAATGAAGCCGCGATTTTGGCCGCGCGCCGCAATAAACGGGAAGTGGAAATGATCGAATTGATCGAATCCATCGAAAAGGTCATGCTCGGCCCAGAGCGGCGTTCGCATGTCATGAACGAGGAAGAACGGAAAATCACAGCTTATCACGAAGCCGGCCATGCG
>DASTLG010000148.1:0-2176 GCA_035715245.1 Patescibacteria group bacterium | reverse complement strand
TGAAAAATTTGAAATCGCCTAACAAACGATCAAAAATAGAGATACGTCTCCTAAAAAAGACGTCTATTTAGGAATCAGCCATGTCATTCGCCCGCGTCATTCCTTTGTTGCGCACTCCGTTCGGGGTTGATGTTTTCGATTACGCTGTTCCGGAATCCATGGCACTCGAACCCGGCGATCTCGTTCGCGTGCCTTTCCGCCGTCGCGAGATTATTGGTGTGGTAGAAGCGCTTTCAAAAACGAGCCGTGTCGCACAAAAGACCTTGCCTGTTATTGGCCGATATGCAGATATTCGATTTCCGAAACCGTTTTTAGAACTCTTGGAATATATTGCACACAGAAGTTTTTCCTCCAAAGCAACGGTTCTTAAATCTTGGCTGCGCTTTGTTCCGAAACGTGTCCCTGAATCTTTTCAGAGAAAAAACCGGCATAAATCAGACGGAACCCTTTCTGCACATTGGTCGCTCACGGCAGAATCGGACCTTGTTACCCGCGCAAAAAAAGCTTTGCGAGAACAAAAAAGCGTCCTTGTTCTCACGCCCTGGAAAACGCGAGTCGAACTCTTTAAAGAGCGTATCGGGTCCGGATCGGTTCTCCATAGTGAAATCAGCGACGGCGAAACCTTTCGAGCTTGGGCGGATTTTTTAAATGGAAAAACATCTTGCGTAATCAGCACACGACTCGGCGCATGGCTGGCGCCCATGGCAGATCTTGTTTTAATCGATGAACCGGAAAACGATGATCACAAACAGGACGAGCTCTCTCCACGTTATGATGCTCGGCAAATTGCGGCATGGGCATCCCGCTTTGCAAAAATAGAGGTGGAAAGTTTCGGCCTCACGCCTTCCCTGCACACAAAATCAGTTGGTCCGACCATCGATATTCCTTTTTCCATTCATACATTCGAACCGCACGGATATTCCGTCATTCCCATGATCCAAGCCGATGCGCTTGAAAAACTTGAAACAACCGACCGGCCGATTACGATTATTCATCCCATTAAAGGAATCAGCGCGCGACTTGTTTGCCGCGATTGCGGCTGGCGAGCTCTATGCGAACACTGCGGATTCCCCCTGTTAGCCGAAGCGGATCGATCTCTGTGCCGTCAATGCGGAAAAAAATACCCTTTGCCGCTCGCGTGTCCCTTATGCGGCGGAGCCGATCTTGGAAAATCCTGGCCCGGAATCGAAAAACTTAAACGCGCCTGGAATAAGCTAGCTCCTGAAAAAATAGTCGATTGGCGCACGCTCGCTCTCGAAGATTTAGAACGGCCGCTTGCCGAATCATCCTATGTCTTCGTAACAGACAGTTCTATGCTTGGCGGTGTTAGTGAAGACATTCGCCGCCGCGAACGGCAATGGATTGCCTTCCGAAGGCTCGCGAATCGCGTTCGACTCGTCCATGGGGAACTTGCCATTCAGTGCCATGCAGAACACGCCTATGCCTGGTCTCTCTGGCTTACAGAACAGGGATTAGCCGGTTCCCAGGAACAAGAGCGAAATGAGCGCCGGCTTTTTCAATATCCGCCATCCATTCGCGTGGTAAAAATTATTTTTGAAGACCAGGAATCACATCTCCCATTTCTCGAACAGGAATTACGGGATAAAATCCGACCTCAAGAAATTCGCGGTCCGTTCTCGGTTGCGTATCGGCCAAAGTCGCGAAAACAGCGTTTTATCTATCATTTGATTTTTCCGCCAAACGAGACCGAATCTTTGCTCCTTGATCGGCTTACCCCATTTGCCGGCCGTTCGATCATCGATCTTGACCCGATCGCTTTTTTCCGCTAATCTCAGACCTTATGGATACATTCCCGATTATCACCGAACCAGCTAAAAATCTACGCGAGCGGTCGCGGGAATTACGCGTGGACGAAGTAACCACACCAGAATTTCAGCAATATCTTGATAAGCTGATTCTCACCATGATTAAACATGACGGAGTCGGTATTGCTTCACCTCAAATTGGAAAAAATATCCGCGCTGTCATCGTGCAGATGCAAGATAAAGTTGAATGCCTCATCAATCCCGAGATCATCAAGAAATCAAAGAATATGATCGAGAGCGAGGAAGGCTGCCTAAGCGTTCCTGGAAAATTCGGAATTGTGTCGCGCCATAAGAAAGTAACGATCCGAGCTCTGAATCGCCATGGCCGGAAAATTGAATTTGACGTAAAA
>DASTLG010000147.1:0-4051 GCA_035715245.1 Patescibacteria group bacterium | reverse complement strand
GATGAAAAAAAATATGTAAAAACGGAACAAGGGACGACCAGAACCAAAACTCCTGGATTATTTGCGTGCGGAGATCTTCAGGATGCGCGTTATCGTCAGGCAATCACGGCCGCGGGTTCCGGATGTATGGCGGCGCTTGATGCCGAAAAATATCTCGCGGGGATGGATTAAATTTTAAATTAAAAAATTCTTTTATGAGCGTGTTTACCAACGCCATGCAGCAGCTGGATCGTGCGACGACGTTTGCGCGACTAGATCCGTTTACCCTTGAACGAATGCACCGCCCGGAACGAATTATTGACGTTGAATTTCCGGTTGTGATGGATGACGGAACGGTTAAATTTTTTCATGGCTATCGCGTTCAATGGAACGATGCGCGCGGCCCGTTTAAAGGCGGGATTCGTTTTCACTCGCAAGTAGAAATGGACGAGGTGAAGGCGCTTGCGTTTTGGATGACAATTAAATGCGCTGTGGTCAACATTCCGTATGGCGGCGGAAAGGGCGGGGTAACGGTAGATCCGAAAAAATTGTCCAAATCAGAATTGGAACGGCTGACACGCGCCTTTACACGAGCGATTGCCGATGTCATTGGATCGGATAAAGATGTGCCTGCACCGGACGTCAATACGAATCCGGAAATTATGGATTGGCTGGCGGATGAATATGCGCACGCGCTTGGTCATCAGGACCTTGCCGTTGTGACAGGAAAAAGTTTAGCGCATGGCGGGTCTGAAGGACGGGGAACAGCAACCGGCCAAGGGGCATTTTATGTTTTCGAGGCATACCGTTCAGCGCTGAATTTAGGCGCCTCGCTAAGAATCGCGGTTCAGGGATTTGGAAATGCCGGCCAGTCGATTGCGGATTTGCTTCAGCGCGCGGGTCATAAGATTGTGGCGCTCTCAGATTCGAACGGAGCGATTTTCAGCAAAGAGGGAATTGATATCCAAGCTGCAAAAAAATATAAAGCGAAAAAAGGCGTGCTCGCCGGTTTTCCAGGATCGGAAAGCAAGACACAGGAAGAGTTGTTGACGTGTGATTGTGACGTTCTTGTTCCTTCGGCACTTGAGAATCAGCTCACCGCGAGTATTGCCCCAAATGTGAAAGCAAAATTAATTTTGGAAATTGCGAATGGCCCAACAACACCAGAAGCGGATATCGAATTTTTTAAACGACGGATCACGGTTGTTCCGGATGTGCTGGCGAACGCCGGCGGAGTAGCGACGTCCTATTTTGAATGGGTGCAGAATAAAAAACAGGAACATTGGAGCGAACCGGAGGTATTTGAAAAATTAGAAAGGCTTATGGCTGAGGCATCGAAAGCAGTACGGCAAACAGCGGGAAAATATCAGGTGACAGAACGCCAGGCCGCCTTTATTCTTGCGATTGAGCGCGTTGCTGAAGCGGAACGGGCGAGAAATCAAATTGAGGTCTCTGCAAACTAGCTAAAAGCAAAACAAAAATCCCTCGGTTGGCGAGGGATTTTTGATGACCAGAGCTCAAGCAATCCGCATCCAAGAAACCTCTCTGGAGGGAAGAGCGAGTCCGAAGACCTGCGACACCCTATAGAAAGATTCCATGCTTGTCGTGGACGCGGATTGCTAAAGGGCTGGTCTTTTGAGTCTCCTGACCAAAAACGTTGTACCGTCAGGGATGATTAATGTAACAACCCCTGGTAAGATTGTCAAGAGTCTTGGACTGAACTCTTTAACCTTACAAAACACGCGCCGTTTTGGCAATCAGTTAGGATTATTGATGCCCGTTTCATCAATTTTTTGGCTAGTGCTAGCCGTAGAAGAAGCGGTTAATTGTTTAACACCAAGCAGACAGACCGCGCCCCATGGTTTGTAGTGGCTGGCGAAGGTGGTTTTATGGGAATTGCCGTTCGCGTACGCGATCGTGTAATCGAATCGCGCATCAGCTCCGCTGTGAGCTGTTTCTGTGCACTTTGTTGTCCCTGGCGGAAGATCAAGAGTTTCGATGATTTTTTTTGGCGGCGGGGGAACGATATTTGAAATTTTTGGATCTGTCTCGATCACTTTTCGTCCGTCCGGCGTACCCCAAATACTGAAGAGCAAATCATCACCTTTAATCCGAGTGCTGATAAGCAGCCAATGACCGGTATCGTTCTTAAACCGGAAGTCCGGAGCCGGAACATAAATGGTTGCATCGGTTCCGGCTGGTTCGTAATAACGCACGCGGTAACTATGATTCTGACGCTGGGTAATCGGCATGCCAGACGCAAGGGCGGCGCGAAACATGGTGGTACCAATTTGACATAAGCCGCCGCCGAATTCCGGTGTTGTTTTATCTCCCTTAATAACAAGCTCAGGCAGCCAGCCGTGTTTATCATCAATTTCTCCCAATACTTTCAGGAGAGAAAATTCTTCGTTCGGCGCCACGAGAGTTTGATTGACTTTTTGCGCGCCAAGAGCGATGTTTTTTCGTCGATTCACAGGAGATCCAGAAAAATTTGAGCGGCCAATGCCGAGAAGCTCACTGACGCCAAGATCGGCCGCATCACTGCCTAGGACCTGTGCAGGCTCCCGAATCAGCCGAACTGGAATCGTGCTTGAACCGTTTGCCCATCCGTTCTGAATATCGTTAATGGTGCCTTCTGCATCAAAACGCGTTCCATCGATTGGCGGATCAAAACTAGCGATTTTTCCGTCCTCCATAACAAGTTTTCCGTTTTTCGGCTGATCAATATAACTCGATAAAAAGGATTTGAGAGTCGAGTCGAGACGGTCTGGATCCAAAACAAGCTGGAGACCATCTGTGGACGTGGCGACATTGATCCAGCTTGCAAGGGTCGCTTTATCAATCGTACGCCGATCCAGTCCAGCGGCTAAGCTGAATGGCGCATGGCGCAGAAGATCTGGAATACCGGAGGTGAGCGGTTCGATATCCTTCGCCGTCCATTCTGGTTCAATGGTGATCTCCGGGATAACGATCGGCTGAAATTCAATTTGATCTGCCTGCTGTTCAACCATTCCTATGACCGGATCAAGATCAATGCTCTTTCCTTGCCGTTCTGGATCAATGGCTATGACGGGCGTACTTGAGACGCCGGAGATCGTCACGTGAAGAACCGCGTTCTGCACCGTTGGAAGACCGGGTGCAAGCCGATCCTGAAGTTCTTTTTCAATAAGTTGTGTCTGCACGTGAACCGGGATCGGCACATCCAACCGATAAAAACGAATTCGGAGCCGCGTGAATCCGTCTCGCCACCAGGAACCCGTGTGCCCGGCCTCCAGGGCATTTTTGACAGCCGTGTTTACGTCGTAGCTGACTAGCGCTTCGGTTTTTGATTTTACATTTATTGGAAGAATGATTGTCTCGTTTTCAAGACGGAAGCGCAATCCGGAAGCGGTTGCCTCCTGAAGATGTTTTATCAGGACGGACTTTGCCTGGGACTCGGTCAATCCATCGAGAGGAACACCGGTTGCGGAAATGCCCGGGAGGATGCGATCCGAGTACATTTTATCGTAGCCGTAAAAAAACACCGCGAGTCCAACGACTCCGATAATAAGAACGCTAAAAAAAATACCAGCACCTAGAAGGAATGGTTTAAAAGAAAAACGAAGCGAAGGCAGAAAACTCATGCGGTCGGATTCTTTTCAAGGAGTTCGTTAATCAGCGCGCGGGCCAAACTGCCCTCAAGCGCTCCGTCGGTCTCGACAGAACCGATGAACCGAATCGATTGACCAACGTTAGGCCGTCCGCTAATCGCTTTTGTCGGGATTCTCCAGGTCTGCCCATCTTGGGTTTTTGCAGTTACGAACTCGCCCTGAATATCGAGAATGGCAAGAGAAAGAGGATGCATAGTTCCTTTGCACGCTACAATACAAAAAGCGTTTCTTCAAGAGAAACCGGCTTTAGAAAATTGATAGCTCTTAAGGCGGAAATAAATGGATGGGCTGTGTTTTTATGTTTCCAAATATTTTGGACGGATCGGGATGCGGTATTGAGATTCGCGAATAGGAATGCGAATTTCGAGAATTCCATTTTTTAGCGCCGCTTCTGCGCGCTCCGCGTACACATCTAACGGCAA
>DASTLG010000146.1:0-6277 GCA_035715245.1 Patescibacteria group bacterium | reverse complement strand
CTGTGTCGCCATATGTGGGCTGATACATATTCCCAATGATGTTCCGTTCAATACAGCGCTCAAGACGAACTTCCACACCTGGAAAATCAACGACGCCGAGCGCTTTAGCAAAGGCTTGAACGACTTCTGGTTTTTCGAGTTCTTCCAAAGAGAGTCCAAAACGAGTTTTGTAACTCAGTTCATTCCCGGCAGAATTCTCCTGTTTGATCACTCCTCTTTTATTTAAATCGTCTAAAACAGGCGCAAGAAAATCCTGATCGTAGTTTTTTTGATAAGCTGGTTTTTCTCTTGCATCAACAAGAACCCAGCCTCCCGGAAGTTGAAAAAAGTCTGAGGCGGCGAGTTTGGATTTATCTACGTTATTGAACACAGGCTTCTCTTTCCAGCCAGGAAAAGCTTTCAGATGAACCTCCTTGATAGCGCCCGCGGCATCTCGCTTGATTTCCGCCATGGACACAGGCGGCAAATAATGAAGACGAAGATCAAGCGCTTCCCAGGCTTTGATCTTTTTCACCGTAATCTCTGGGGGTAAGGGGGGAACTCGAATTTCTTTGCCGAAAAACTTGCGTAAAGCCAATCGTTCACCTTCCATGAGGTCGGTAATCATTTTTTCTTCTTCAATCGTGTTTCGATCTTCTTTTGAGAGAACCAGATCTCCGCTCCAGTCTTCAACCGGCAATGGTCCACGTCTCTTCACACCTTTCTTCTTAGAACCTAAAACCTTTCCAAAAAAATCCGCAGTATTGGAATCCAGGTCTTTTGGTTTTTTAAATGGATTTTCGAGTGATGAGGAAGGCATAGAAAGATGATTAGAAGCTAACCTTAATTATAACGAAAAAGCAGCTTTTTTTCAGCCGCTTCTCTTTTCCACTCAAATTTTTCCCTTTCGATAATTTTAACTAAGCCAGGCAAAAATATGGCCAATCGCCATAACCGCAACTCCGGTCGTCATCCAGGGGACATCATGCGACCAAATACCAACAACCAGAAAAAAACCGCCAAAAATGGTCAGCGCGAACGTGATCGGATCTGCCTGTTCAATAAATCGGCGTTCCCACCAGGTCGGCTTTTTTCCTTTTTTGAATTGTTGAATGCGCTTTTCTGCCCAGCCCATATTTTTTCTTTTTAATTTTAAGAGCTGTTACGAGCATAGCATGTTTTTCATGAATGTCATAGCGGCTTTAATTCACGAGCTATTCGCGCTCAATCCCGTACCAACCTGAGCGTTCAATTCTTTTGAATTTTATTTGATGATTTTTGCGTACACGATTCCGCTCAAAAACAGGACGATCGCGGAGCTTACCAGCCAAGAAGCCTGAAGCGCGAGCGGCAGATTAATCATGAGATACGTCGTGAGCGAAAAAAACAAGAATCCCAGTCCAAAACTAATCCCAAAAAATCCAAATACACGGGGCCAAAATGCGCGCGACAAGCCTTCCTTAATAAACTGAAAGAATATCGCTAACCCAATACCGGTGATAAAAGAAAATAAGAGCGAAATAAGAAAAAAACTCATCGGCGGCGGACCAGCGTTCGGCATCATTAGTTTGCTCCAAACTCCAAAATACTGCGGCATAAGATAGTATTTCATCGTAAGGATCGACTCGATTTGGCGCACGATCATAGAAATAATCGTGAACAAAATGCCGCTCACAAGAACCCGACCCCAGGCAATTTTCATAAAAATATTGAATTATGGATGAAAAAAGAAGACTACGGCCATCATGGCATAGGCAAGGATGAGCTGCAAACCTTCCAGCCAATTACTCTCTCCATCCTGCACGACCAGATTAGCAATCAAAACGGAAAAAATAATGGCAGTCAGTTCAAAGAAATTAAAAATCAAACTCATCGGCTGAACAAAAAACAGACTTATTAAAATAAGAAGTGGTGCTACAAACATGGCGATTTGCGTGGCCGAGCCAATGGAAATTTGGAGTGCCAGATCCATCCGATTTTTCCGCGCCATTACCAGGGCAGACGTGTGTTCAGCCGCGTTTCCAATAATTGCGACAAAAATCACACCAATAAAGAGCTCGGTCCAGCCGAACTGATGGACAATCGGCTCAATAGATCGGACAAGCTGTTCACTCACAAAAGAAACGGCCACCGTCGAGATTAGAAGAATGACAGCGCTCTTCATCACGCTCCATCGCGCTTCAATTTTCCCAACTTCCTCGACATATAAATGCGCATGCGTCTTTAAGGCAAATAATAAACTTGCTGCATACATAAGCATCATCAGAATAGCGACAGAGACACTCAATTTTTCAATCACATCCGTTCCAATTGACGGAGCGGTTTGTTGAAAAATAGCAGGCATGACTAGCGCGATCACCGCGAGAAGCAGTGTTGATGCCGAAGCTAAAGCTGCTGTTCGATTGAATTTTTGATGTTTGTGTTTGATACCGCCAAAGAGCATGGCGCCGCCTAAAACAAGCAAAAGATTGCCGATAATCGAACCGGTAATTGAGGCCTTTACCACTTCGAGCAATCCGGATCGAATGGCAAAAATTCCGATAATGAGTTCCGTGGCATTTCCAAAGGTCGCGTTCAGGATTCCGCCCAGTGCCGGCCCGGTTCGAACAGACAATTCTTCCGTGGCCTCGCCGATATATTTTGCCAGCGGCACAATCGCGAGAGCCGAGAGAAAAAAGATCCAGAGCGGCGGCGCATGTAAGAAAGATGCGAGAAAAGAAATAGGGATAAAAACCAAAAGAGCAAGAAAAAGTTTATTCATAAAGGATAAACATCAAACAATCACACATCGTGTAAAATTTTTGCAATGAATTGCTTAAATATTTCTTTTACCTGATCGAACGTCGCCGCATAATATCCATTTGGCGCATACGTCGTTATAGTTTTCTGCGCTTGATCGAAACCAATTCCTGCCACAACTAAATTGCCGCCCTCTTCTGTAACTCCGGCGAGACGATGCAGCCGCTTGATATGATCCTGGATCGGTTCATTTGTGTCGCCATCCGTAAAAAAGATGATCACTTTTTTAAGTTTTCCGCGGCGCAGTTTCTCACAGCGCGCTTGATTAAATTGTTTTTCCAGTTCGGCGAACGTAAGCGATTCGATATTATCCGAACCTGGCAAATGGTCTAGATTTTTCCAGACATTCACGCGCTCCGCATGCGTCAGCGAATCAGAAAGATGCTTAATTTCCAAATCGGCACTCGAAAAAATACGCGCTTCTGATTTAATGCTTAGTTTGATGTTTTCGCCTCGCCGGCGCTCTTTTTCCACGCGATCACGGAAGCGGGCAAAGGCTTCAAGCGCCAAAACCCCAAGCTGGCGCTGCATTTCTAGTTTCTTTGCATCACTCGAAACAGACCCGCTTCCATCGAAAACGCAAGTAAATTCCAGTTCATCCGGCATATTGCGGATCTGTTCCCGTTTTTCAAAATCCAGCATTACGAGCGGCTCCAAATTACCGGCCCGAATTTCCGCTACAGCCGTTGCCCCTTTGCGTGGATCCAGCATCGGCCCTTCCTTTACCGGCTTTTTTAAGACACGCCGGTAGGATTTACGGCGCTGAATCACCTCATCAAAGGTATGAGAAAGATCTTCAATGTGCTTTTCTATTTTTTTGTAATCCTCGCGATAGGCCTCAAGATCTCCTTCATCGACTCCATGACGTTTTTTAAAGTCATCACGATTCTTCTTTTCCCGCGCGGCACGAATATTTCGGATGTCTTCGGGAATCTTATCATATTCGATCGGATCAGGAATGGAATTTGCAAATGGATCTTCCCCAAACTCATTTCCCGCTCCGCTTTCTTTTTTCGGCGGTTTTCGATCTATCAAGTCTTTGCGATAAAATTCTTCAAACACAGGCTCAAGGGTTGCTCGGATACGCGCAAACCGGTCTTGCGGACCCAGCCGCGCCTGACCTCTTGGATCTGCGGAGGTCAGAATATCGATCGCGAGCCGCGATCCGCCGCGCGCCTGCCATTTATCAATTGCCTCCTGCACTTCTGGATCAACGGTTACCGGCTCATTTGGCAGCATGGCCTGACGTAACAGCGCGTACATCAATTGACGATGACGAGGCTGATGTTGCGGAGGCTCACCGCCGTAACGCAAATCCGACGCAGGAAATAATTTTGGATACAGCCGATCCTTTGCTTTTTCACCAGCCGCCCAGCGTGCCATAACCACTCGATTCACCATGACATCATCAAGACAGTTATAGAGCCTCTGCAATGCTTTCGGATAATTTGGATCAACATCCGTTTTCGCATGAATGCGTGCGAACAAATATTCGTAAGCCTGAGGATTCGTGGCCATGTCTCGAAAATGTTCGGCCTCGTGCATGCTCGCGAATAGCGCTTCCGGAACCGAATAACCCTGATTCAAAAAGAAATTCGGATCTGCATTCACCACCATGTTTTCCAAATCAATATACCAGCCGCCCGGATTCATGGTGAATTTAATATCCGGAGTTCCAAAATAGGCGTTCAAAATTTTTTCGTACTGCTTCCTAAAATCAGCATACTGCCGGCGAGCTTCTTCAAGCAGTTCCTGTTGGCGGTTTTTTTTCGGCGCCTTCTCATCTCCCTGATTTTCCTCATCTTCTCCGTTAGACCATTGGTCTACGCGCTGCGTTTTAGGAATTTCCGTTGGCATACCTATGCCGCGCTCGCCTGATCAAGACGCTCTGCGACTTTTTTTTGCCGGCCGATGTTTCCTACCATAAGTCCAGTTCCCATTTTTGCCGCATTCTCCTCTGCTGTTTTCAGCAGCTTATCCATGGCATCATTGGCTTTGAGATAGTCTTCTGTCTGCATTGTCGCCTGGAGATCATCTAGTTCCTTTTGCGAAATGGTGAAAATACCTATTTTTTTAAATTGCGCCTCTTTCCAAGTTTTAAAAAAGCCGCAGCGAATGAAAATTTCCGCCATGAGCTTTTGATCATCAATGGAAAATACTTCGGCGGCCAAGATATTTTTTGCAATAACCGCATCCAGAGAAACGGTAAAATTTTTCTGTTTCCAGGGAAGCATGATTTTCCGCATCAAATCACGAGTCGAGATAACGGCTTTTTCCAGCTGCGCCGGCTCGCCCGCAATGGCATTTGGCATCATAAAACGCACGCCCTGCGTCTGCTTGGAAAACAATTCCTGCACCTCGCGCGTGACCACAGCCAACCGTGCCAGCATTTCAAACGCCTCTTCCGGAAAATCCGGCGGAAGGCGTACACGATCTTTTCTCACCAAAGAAGCCAAAATAAGATCGTACGTTTCTGCAACCGTCGGATAGCCGACCTCTTTGGCAATCCAGCGGGATTTGAAAGCGGCGTTCACTTCTTTAATACCCGCATATTGCGTTCCCAAATTACACGTCGCGAGAATGGCGAAACCCGGCTTCACTGTAAACTCCTCCTCTCCATTTTCCTGTAATCGAACTCTGTCGCCGGTTTTCCGCAGCATAATATCATTGATGCGGGCAATAATTTCCGGCGGCATCAAATTGATTTCATCGATAATAATCGGCTTGCCATCGCGGAGCGCGCGACCGAGCGGCCCGTAATTAAATACGGTCTCTGTTGCATCTGATTTTCCAAGCAAAATAGCCGCAATCTGATCCCGCGGGACTTCCGTAATTCCCGCTTTTTCAAGCGTTTCAGATAAGGCGTTGATGTGCTTAACTAAATCTTTTTTATCAGCGCCTTTGGCCACCAGCTTCAACTTTCCGATGAGATCATATACTGAAGCTTCTTCGCCTCCAGAGAAAATTTCGACCGAAAGTTTGTCATAAATCTGATCATAAACCTTGTTCGTATCTGCGGTTTTGTCTTTCTTTTTCATTTGCGCCAGCTCTTCTTCAAGATCATACCCGACCCCATTTTCAATCATGAACAATTTAGCCATATGCCGCGCCATTTCGGTTTTTCCAGACCCTAAATGACCGGCTAAAAGGAACGGCTGATGGTTACGCATGTGTTCAAGTCCCTCATCGATAACGACTCGCGCAGATGGAATCTCGATAATATGACCTTTACTTAATTGATCGGCAAATGCGCCAATATCAAAGTAACGCCGTAATTCGTACCCAGCCGTGTATTGATCAAACGGCTCAATTTTTTCTTTAATAATCCGATTCCTTTCATCTTCTAAGAGTTTTACCTGTTCACGTGCGGCACCCTTTACCGCTCCTCCATATGAGACCTTTTGGTCATCATAAATTCCCTGGATGATCTCCTCGATTTCCTGAATACGCCGCTGGGATTCTCGGTAGACTCGCTCGCATCGTATCAATTGAGAGAGCT
>DASTLG010000145.1:0-15278 GCA_035715245.1 Patescibacteria group bacterium | reverse complement strand
CATCTCCTATTACACGCCGCGTCCGCCGCGCATTGCCGCGCCAAGCGTGAAAGAATGTTCATCTCCGGGCCAATGCAAGATTCAGCGTATGGATGCGTTTACGTTTGATACGCAATCTGAGGGCGTGATTGATGTGCCGGGCGGTCAGCATCGTGCAGATATTCGGTTCTATGCTTGGGCTGATCACAATCAAATGCCGATCCGTAGTTTGAGTGTGGATTGGGGAGATGGAACGTCGCAGGATTTTCCGGACGCGCGCTTGAAGAATCACAAACCGTTCTGCGGGACGCAAAAAGAATGCAGTGATCCGATTAATGGCCACGGCGTTACCTGTCAAACAGATGCGGATTGTCCGGCCGGTACTGGCCAATGCCAAGACCAGGGGACGTGTTCGCGAAATCAGAACATCACGTGCCATTCGAATAATGATTGCCCGGTCATTAAGAGCGATCCAGTTGCCTTAAAAACATATCAAGAATGTTTGCGAATGCATCCAGATCATCCGGAAAGCTGTACGAATCCGGAAATTCGCGACACCTGCATCCTGCGCACGATGTTCGGAAATTCAAATGGCGCATGCGAACAGAACTTCTTCGAATATCAGCATCTCTACACCTGCAATCTGGATGATGCTAAACGAATGCCGCTTTGCGGAAAAGTTACCTCGCCTGGAAAATGCAATGATGATACGGCAAAAAATTGTACGACTGATGCAGACTGCGCGGCCGGTGTGAGCTGTAAGGGACAGGTGTTTGCTGCACAAAATCATTGCTCGCGCGATCCAGGTCGAACGTGTTCATTAAATGGAGATTGTGCGCCGGGTGATACGTGCGTGGACGGGCTTGCGCCTCCAGGCGGATGTTTCGATGCGGCCGCTAATGCATGCCGCTATACGCCGCGTGTTCTGGTGGAAGATAACTGGGGCTGGTGTACGGGCGAATGCCGAGATCAAATGTCACAGGTTGGTTTGCGTGATAGCTCTTCTCAGCAAGTCTGGCATCAGTATGGCGGTTGTTATTCCTGGAGTACGCAAGGTGCCACAGAACCAAATGTAAAATTGAATACGACGAAGAATTCAAGTAATTTAAACAACGAATGTGATGGAGATAAATTCCCAAATGCAAAGAATCCAAGTATTCGGCCATGGATAGTTTATCCAGGTTCTCTCGAGTTAAGGAAAAATTAAGTAAAAAATAGCCCCGCCACAGATCCTCTTGTGGCGGGGCAAAAGCCCGACCGCCGAAAGGCGGTTTGTTGTTACTGCGTCCCCTGGGAAACCTGCTTACAGCTCTCGGGATTGGTCACCGGGTTCTGCGGACAGTTTTCCACTGAAATGGTCGTGCAATTCGGACCGAAAACGAGAATCTCACAAAGCTCAGGATGGTCAGGTACATTGCAATTTAGATAGCAGTTGTGGGACTTGCCACAGTTCCACTTGAAGCTACCTTCACCTATATCGATCGAGATCACGTTGCATCCGTCAGCGCTGACGTCGTAAGCCGTGCTGACGCTTTTTGCGAAGTACCACTTCGCCGCCGTGGCCTGGGCCATGCAGACGAACGGCTCCTGGACCAGGCCAGGCGGCAGATCGTCGGCGAGCTTGGGGTCCGTGGGCTGGCAACCCTGCGGAACCTGGCACGTGTGCTGGCGGCAGATCTGCCCGCTCGAACACGTGACGTCGCACCCGCCGCAGTTCGTCGAGTCGTTCTCGGTGTCGACGCACTTTGCGCCGCACCAGTGGCCCATGGGGCCAGAGCTGCCGCCGTTCAGGAAGCAGTTCTGGTTCGGGCCGTCGTTTCCCTTCGCGAGATCGCCGAGCATGTCCGGCGACGGATCCATGTCCTGGTCCGTCATCATGTCGGGCTGGTTGTTTCCATCCCCCGCGGTCGGCGCATCATCGCAGCCGAACCCGAGGAACAGAGCAAGGCAAGCGAGGCGGGTGATGTCGCGCATGAGCGCCCTCCGTTGGATGGTTTTTGAATCTTACACGCGCAAGAACGCCTTGCGTGTGCTTGTAACGCAGTTCACAACGAATATGAAAATCTAAGGAGCAATTCCCTTTATTTATTTTGCACCTCATTAAAGCACAAAAATAGGGTTTTGTCAAGGAATTTACCATCTAAAGAAGCGCAAATTAGCCAAAAAATGCGAATAAAAAAATCCCTGTCTTGCGACAGGGTGAAAAAGAGACGGTCAGATCGTCGGCTGAGGACGGATCGTCGCGCCGCCGCGTCCGGGTCGGAGCGCAAGCTGGCATGTGATCGCGTTCTCGCGGATGATCTGGTCCGAACACGGATTCCAGCTCAGGTCGTCTGCCTGATAGACGATGAGGAGCGGAGCGTCTCCAGGCTTGCTCTCGGCGAACAAACGACGGAGCTGAATCCGATCATCGATCGAGAGGGAATCCTTGATCTGGAAAAAAGCGGACTGACCCGCGTTCCGGGCGGACCGGAGCTGGGCCAAGGTCTGGACCATGTGCAGAGGCTCGCCCAGGATGGCGCGCGCGAATCCGACGAGGTGATTCGCCGGCGCTTCCCGTGCCAGGAGGAAGATGTGGGGCCGTGTGTCCTTGCTCTTGCGTCGATCATCGATCGCGGCCTTCAGGCGTTCGGCCACGTGTTCGAATCCCCGATGCTGGATCGTGATCGCGATCATTCCTCGACTTCGCATGGATCCTCCGCAGGATCAGTGAGCGAGCATAGACTAATGCAGAAAAGGCCGCCCGTCAATCTCCATTTGCGTATCTTGACTTTTCCAGCGAAGTCAGGCATACTAATGGCGCTGACTCGTTCTGGATGAACGAGTCAATTTATTTCTTACGAATTTTATTCTATGGCTTCACCCATTACGCTTGCGATGAAACAGATCGCCGACGAAAAGCATATTGCCTACGAATCCGTCCTTGAGACCGTTGAAACGGCCTTAGCGGCTGCGTATCGCAAGGATTTTGGAAATAAAAACCAGAATATCAAAGTCGAATTTGATCCGGAAAAATACGATGGCGCGACCGGCGGCATTCGTGTGTTTGATGTGAAATCCGTTGTGGAGGATATGGAATTGCCGGAGGATTATTTCGAGCGCTTTGAAGCGGCTCATATTCCAAAAAAACGGGATGATCAGAAGCCGTTATCCCGAGAAGAGGCAAAGGCAGAACAGGCGGCTATGGAGGCTCAGCTCGCCGAAGAATTTAAATTCAATCCGAAAACCATGATTATGCTTTCGGATGCGCGCGACTTGAAAGCGGATGCGGCGATCGGTGAAGAAATTCGCGTGGAATTGAATGTGCCGGCCGCGTTCGGCCGCATGGCGGCGCAAACGGCGAAGCAGGTGATTCTGCAAAAACTGCGTGAAGCGGAACGCAGTGTTATTTTCAATGATTTCAAAGGCCGAGAAGGCGAACTGATGAATGTGACGATTCAGCGGCGTGAAGGGCGTGTCGTGTTGATTGACCTTGGCCGCGCAACAGGAATTCTGCTTCCAGAGGATCAAATCGAAACCGAGCGCTATTATCCCGGGACGCGCATTAAGGCGCTGCTTCGTGAAGTAGTGATGACGACAAAAGGTCCGGAAATCCGTTTATCGCGAACCAGTCCCAAGGTGGTAGAGGCGTTGTTTGCGCAGGAAATTCCGGAAATCACAAACGGAGTGGTCGAGATCAAAGGAATTGCCCGCGAACCTGGCAGTCGGACGAAAGTAGCAGTAGCAACAAACGATGATGCAATCGATCCAATCGGTTCCTGTATTGGTCAGCGCGGCACGCGTATTCAGACTATTATTCGCGAGCTCGGCGGTGAAAAAGTTGATGTCATTCAATGGAGCGATGACGCGGCCGCGTTTATCAAAGAAGCGTTGAAACCGGCAACGGTTTTGGATGTCGAATTGACGAATGACGAGCATCTCGCCCATGCGCACGTGAACGCGGATCAGCTTTCACTCGCGATCGGAAAAGGCGGACAGAATGTGCGCCTCGCGGCAAAATTATCCGGCTGGAAAATTACCATTGTAAAAGGCGGAGAGATTGTCGCTGATTCTGAAACCGGTGAATTCGTAAGCAACGAAGGCGCATCTGAATCGACCACGGCTACGGAGACGTCTGCCGATCCGGAGAAGACTTCCTCATAACAAAATTGGATTTGGATTCCATTATGGCCCATTATTTTACGTTGATCTTTGTTCAGCCGATTTTAAATTTGCTTGTGTGGCTTTATGACGTGGTGCCTGGACAAGACATCGGCATCGCTATCATTCTGCTTACGATTCTTATCAAGCTGATTTTGTATCCGTTCACCGTGGCGCAGATTAAGCAGCAGCGTGCGCTCCAGGAATTACAGCCGAAGATGGATGAGATTCGGTCTCGGTTAAAAGATAACAAGGAAGAGCAAGCCAAAGAACTCATGGCGCTCTATGCAAAGGAAAAGGTGAATCCAGCGGCTTCCTGTTTACCGTTGTTGATTCAATTACCGGTTTTGATCGCGCTTTATCAGGCGTTGAACCTGATTTTGAAATCAAAAACATTGGACTTGGTTTATTCCTTTATTCCAAATCCGCAATTTATCAATCCAAAATTTCTTGCCTTTTTGGATCTGACAAAACCGAATTACGTGCTCGCGGTTCTCGCGGCGGCCGTCCAGTTCTGGCAGACACGGCAAATTTTGAAACCGCCAGCCGCAACCGTTCAGTCGCCGCCAAACGAAATTGCCAAAACTCCGGGCGCTCAGGATGAAAGCATGGCAACGGCCATGAATAAGCAGATGACGTACATGATGCCAATCGTAACCATGATCATCGGATTCACGCTTCCTGGCGGATTGACGCTGTATTGGCTGGTCATGAGTTTATTAACAGTGCTTCAGCAATGGTGGCTGATGCGGAAAATGCCGCCAAAGCTTTCGCCGCAGGTTAAATCATAGTCGCTTTCTTCTTTTTGACTTCATTTTCACCTCCCGCTACACTCCAGCCGTTTTATGTCACAAGCTCAAAAAATTCCCAGCAAGCGCAGTGTCCGGAACCGGGCCATTGGGCTGCTCGTCCTGTTTCTTGTCGCCGCGTCTGTTTCCTATCCAAAGCCGGTTAACTGGATCGGACAGAAACTGCAAAGCGTGATTGGCGTCAATCTCGGCCAATTGAATTATCCGTTTCATTTGGGGCTTGATTTAACGAGCGGCATGCGTCTTGAATATTCCGCGGATCTGTCCAAAGTCGCGCCGGCCGATCAAACTGAAGCCTTAAATGGCGTAAAAGACGTGATTGAACGCCGCGTGAATACCCTTGGAGTTTCTGAGCCGCTCGTCCAGACGCTGAAGAGCGGCAATGATTGGCGCGTTAACATTGAATTAGCTGGCGTGAGTTCGACCGAAGCCATTAAACTTATTGGAGAAACGCCGATCTTGGAATTTAAAGAGCAGAATACGGACAAGGCGCCGCCGCTCACCGTAGATCAGCAAAAACAGATTGCGGCGCAGAATGCGGATGCAAAAAAGCGTGCGGAAGATATTTTGAATCAGCTCAAAAAACCCGGCACGGATTTTGCCGCCGTTGCTTCGCAAAAAACAGAAATAGCCGCAGAAAAAGCCTCGGGAGGAGATGTGGGATTTATTTTGGATAAACCAGAATACAAGGATGTATACGATGCGGTGAAAACGTTGCCGGCTAGCTCAACGCTTCTCCAGGTGCTTGATCGTCCGAACTCATACGCGATCGCTCATGTGAATGAAGTCAAAGATGCCGGAGTGGAAGTTGCGGCGCATCATATTTTGATCAGTTATCAGGGAGCGCAGGGAGATTTTTCCTCGCTGACAAAAGCGCAAGCGCTTGCCAAAATTCAAGAATTGAAAAAAGAAGCAACGCCGGCAAATTTTGAACAATTAGCGGCGCAGAATTCGCAGGAGCCGGGGGCGGTTGAATCAAAAGGCGATCTCGGCTGGTTCAAAAAAGGGGATATGGTTCCCGAATTTGAAGCCGTCGTGTTCCCGCAGAAAGTCGGCACGATTTCGGATATTGTCGAGACGCCGTTCGGATATCATTTGATCTGGAAAACAGGTGAGCGGCCGATCAAGGATGTGCGCGTAAGTTTGATTGAGCTCAAAAAATTAACGGCAGAGGATTTGGTTCCGAAGCCGAGTGAATGGAAAGCGACGAATCTGACCGGTAAAGATCTTCAATCGGCGCGCGTGGAATTCAGCCAGCAGACTAACGCGATCGAAGTTGCTCTTCAGTTTAATGCGGCTGGCGCGAAAGCGTTTAGTGATATTACGGCGCGTAATGTAGGGAAAACGCTTGCCATTTTCTTGGATGGTCAGATTATTTCCGCTCCGCGCGTTTCAAATCAGATTGACGGCGGGCAGGCGGTGATTACCGGGAATTTCAGCATGGACGAGGCAAAGACGCTGGCGCGGCGCTTACAAGCCGGCGCGTTGCCGGTGCCGGTAACGCTGATTGCCCAGCAGACGGTCGGTCCGAGTCTCGGAGCTGATTCACTGCAAAAATCTCTTGTGGCTGGATTCATTGGATTCTTGCTTGTCGCGATTTACATGATTCTGCTTTATCGTTTACCGGGCATCATGTCGATCGTGGCGCTTTCGCTTTACACCGTGGTTCTGTTAGCTCTCTTTAAATTAATTCCTGTCACGTTGTCGCTTTCCGGCATCGCAGGGTTCATTCTTTCGATCGGCATCGCCGTTGATGCAAACGTTCTCGTGTTTGAGCGTCTGAAAGAAGAGTGGCACGAAGGAAAGGGATTAACACAAGCGCTTGAAGATGCGTTCCGGCGCGCGTGGCCGTCTATTCGCGATGGTCATATGACGGTTCTTATTTCTTCCCTCGTGTTGTACTGGTTTTCTTCCTCGGTTATTCGCGGATTCGCGTTAACGCTCGCCATTGGTACGATTTTATCTTTATTCACGGCTGTGGTTTCCTGTCGCACGATTCTGCGTCTGGTGGCCGGGACGAGCCTTGGCAAATTCGGCTGGCTTTTCTTAAAGCCTCGCGCAAGTGAAGCTGAAGTTCAGCGTTAATCTTATGAAAACAACCATCGTCACTCTTCGACCGATTTGGTATCTTTTTTCCGGAATTCTGATCGTTGCCTCGATTGTGTCGCTTGCGGTTTGGGGATTGAAGCAGGGAATTGATTTTACGGGAGGATCTCTGCTCGTTGTCCGTTTCCCGGCTCAGCCGGCGGCGACGGATGTTCGGCAGACCATTGATCAAGCAAAGTTGAATTTAGGAGAAATCGTGGTTCAGCCGATCGGCAGTTCAGACGTGCAGATCCGCATGAAAACAGTTACGGAGGATCAGCATCAAGGCATTCTTTCCGCCTTGCATGCAAAATACGGCAATGTAACGGAACTTAGTTTTGATGCGATCGGCCCAACGATTGGGCAGGAGCTTCGACAAAAATCCATCCAGGGTTTGCTGATCGTTTTGGCCGCGATTCTGATTTACATTGCGATCGTTTTTCGAAAAGTTTCCTTTCCGGTTCAGTCATGGAAATACGGGGTGGTTACGATTTTTACCGCCTTTCATGATGTGATTGTTCCGATCGGCGTCTTTTCCGTGATGGGCCATTTTTACGGATCTGAAATTGGGACGCCGTTCATCGCGGCCATTCTTACGATTCTCGGATATTCGGTTACGGATACGGTTGTTGTCATGGATCGTATTCGAGAAAATCTGATGAAGAAGGACGGAACATTTGAAGAAATCGTCTCGCTTTCGGTTCGCCAGACCCTGCTTCGTTCCTTTAGTACTTCCATGGCAACACTGCTCACGCTCATTGCTATTCATTTTTGGGGTGGCACGAGCTTGCGCGAATTCACGCTTACATTGATTATCGGCATCGCAGTTGGAACCTACTCTTCCATCTTCATCGCCTCTCCGCTTCTGGTTACATGGCAGAAATTCGCGAATCGGAAAAAAGTGGTAACGGCAAAAGCCAAAGCGTAATAAAATTTTCAAAAGAAATCAGCGGATCCATCCCGCTGATTTTAAAATGGGTCTCTCCGTAAATGGCGGAAATATTTTTTAAATTAAAACCGTGCGGCTTGACAAGCTGACCGCGTATGATAAGTTTTCGCATTCCGAAATTCCAAGAGGAGGATTCCATGGATCGGAAAAAGTTCGTTCTTTTACAAGTCGTATTCACTGCGGTCGCCATCGCCGCCTTTGGCCTTACTTACGACGTGACAGGGAAGTGGAATGACGCTATTGTCGCCTTTTACACTGCCACCGTCCTCAGTGTCGCTGTAGCCATTGTTGCTGTCTTTATCTGCACCAGCTACCGCTTCGTTTCCGCTTTTCTTGTCGTCATCGCATATTTCACTACCGCACACGTCGTCATTGGTATTACCAACGTTCATATCACTGTCTTCTTTAAGTCCATCTTTTCCGTCATTGGTCTCATTGCTATCTTTGCTGTTTTGGTCGTCACGACCGCTTTTGTTGCCATCGTCCAAGAATTGAAAGAGAGATGGTGGAAGGTGTTCACCTTTTCGCTTGGCGGATTGCTCCTCGAGTTCTCCGTAATGTGTGGCGTCATTATGCCGTTCAAGCCCGGTGTTCGTTTCATGACCGTGTTTCTCCCGACCCTTGCGACAGGCGCGGCTGGCGTCGTCTTGATTTTGGCATGCTTCATCTCCCTCTCTCGATGGCGATTGATTCGACAGATCAGATCGCTTAAGCGCGAAAAAATTACGCTGGACAAGCAGATCGATGAAGCACAAGAGCAGATGGCCTACCGTTATTTCCCGCTTGCATTTGCTCCTCTTTGTAATCGCCGTCAGGAGGTGGTGGATAAGCTTACGGCATTGCAGGAAGAACTCAGCCCGCCTGCTGCCTAAAAAATATTGACGGCCGGTCATTCTTTATTTAGGATGCGCTTAGTTCCTCAAACGGGCGTAGCTCAATTGGTAGAGCAGCGGTCTCCAAAACCGCGTGTCGCGAGTTCGAATCTCGCCGCCCGTGCTTTCTCCCGCCCTTAAAAGCGGGATTTTTTTAAATCGTTATGCGCTGTTTTTTGGTTGCGGCCAAGGCGTGGATATCCGGATACGAGCGCTCGTGCAGAAGAAATGGATACGCCTTCCATTCAGGGCAATAGGAAAAGTTCTTTACGTGTTTTGGAAGATGTTTGTTTTTCGGGATCGATCCGGTAACAGAATAGAGCCATCGGCTGGCCGCCTTTGGTTTTTTGGATTTTATAAGCTGGTTAACCATACGCACGATCAGATTCATTGCCTGTTTGCGTTTGGCAAATAGCTCATTAAATTCAAACGAAACGCCGTACGGACGCTGTCCGATGAGCGGATGGAGAGAAAACGGTTTTTTCATTAAAACGACTTCCTTTGACGGGGAGACGACGAGAAGGTCGCGAACCGGCTTTGAAAGATGAGTGATGATCGGCGTCATGCGGATCGATGAACTGGTGGTATGAATATCGAGAACATAGCGACTGCCTTGAACTTCCGTTAAAATTTTTTTCGCTAATTTTGTTTCGTGATTTCCCGCAGAGGCGCCTGGAAACGAACGATTCAGATCCTGATCAATACAGCGTTTATTTTTTTTATAGGCTTCTTCGTTTGCAAAAATCAATTTCACCACCGGGTAAAGCGCTATTCTTTTTTGGAAATAATCAAAAACGCGCTTGCCGAATCGTTCGTCCCCATGGAGACAGCAAACGATGGTGATTAATGGATGTTGTTTCTTTCCTTGAACGCGCATAGGTTTGAAAATGGACCGGGAAAGGACGCAGGAGCATGCGCCCTTTCCCGAAAATTAGAACCGACCGACGCACACGATCGCATCACCTCGTTCAAAGTCGCAGATTTGGTCCCACCATTCCTGGAGAGCGCTGTTTGCGCAGGTCGGCTTGAGGCCGTACAGAGCGCTTCCGTAACAGCCGCGTGAGACAGGGAAGTCGTTCCCAAGTCTCCGCGCCACGGCATATCCAAGCGTGCGGAATTCATCTGGAATTTCCGAATACTCTGGATGCGGATACCATTCCTCCACCATTCGACGTCCCGCACACCACATCCTAAGCGATTGCGTTCGGAGCGCGAAGTAAGGCGCTTGCACGGCCGTGTGGACGCGTTCGACGACGCGTTCCGCAATGCCGCGGCCTTGGAATTCTGTTTTCAGCATGATCCCAGAAAGGTAGAGAACTGAATCCCAGATGTTGAAGATCGCGAAGCCGGCCACCTGACCGTGCGCATGAATCGAGTACAGTCGTTCGCCGTGTGCCAGATGTTCACGAACATCTTCCCTTAGGTGTTCGCTTACTGGCTGAACAAAACCTTCGGAGGTAATCAAGGTAGCAAGGTTGAGATCCGGCGCTTCTTCGCGGATGGTGAACGGCATGCCGCTTCTTCTCCTCTCTGTGCGTTGGTAAAAAGAGCAAATAAAAATCCCTCCTCCTTCTCGGTCAAAAGATGATTTGACCCGAAAGGACGAGGGCTTTTATGCTCCCGTGGTGCCACCTTTCATTCCCTAATGGGCTTTTCTGCAACAAGTATTGCAGTTCCCTGATAACGGAGGGACACCGGGCTTCCACAGATGCAGAAGCCGCCTCTTCCTGGTCCAATTTCGCATCGCGCTATGACAGGACTCGCACGATCTCCTGTTCGCTTGGCAGGGAGCGTCGATGTTACTACTTCCAGGAATTCAAACGGTTTTTCTTTCTTTAATTTTCAAATCTCTCCTTAAAAGAGCATAAACAAAAGGCGTCTGGTTTGTCAACAAAATAAAACCCGCAGATAGGCTGCGGGAAAAAGCTTTACTGGCTTGCCATGAGCAGAATCGGCGCTTCCGCGGGGGGCGCGGCGATCCGCGTGCAGGTCTCGAGATCGTCGACGAATTTTTCGATCGACGGAAAGACGTGCGGCATGACGCAGATCTTGTAAACGTGCTTTGGACAGCTCAGCACGTTTCCGGGATTCGACGGGAAAAATTCCTGCCGGAGCTGGTAAGGCTCGAGGATGCTGAATCGGGGATCGTGTTCCGGGATCATCCCGTTTACGAAGTCGATTTCCAGCGGGAGAAAATTCACGAACGGCGAATACGGATAGCATCGAACCGTTGGCGGCTCGCGTCTTGTGCTGAAGCGCTGTTGGATGAGCGCCGCCAGGCGGTCGCGCGCGTCCAGGCACTTCTTGACGAATTCCGCCTGTCCTCGGCGTCCGATCTTCTGATACCAGTACCAGCCAAGGAGGGCTGGAATGGCTGAGCGAGAACCGGGCACCGTATCATCTTCATGCCCCTGAACGTAATTCACGTGGCGAGAGGCGATCTTCTGCAGATCCTTCCGGCAGAGAAAAACGCCGGACGGATAGGGGAGCCGTCCCATCTTATCCGCATCCAGGGCAACGGATTGCACCCACGGATTCTGAAAAGCAATTCGGAGATTTTCATCAGCAAAGGGTACCGTGAATCCGCCGAACGCCGCATCCACGTGGAGGTAGACGCTGGCTTGCGTCATCTTGTGAACGCGTTCGACGAACGCATTGATCTTTTCGATCGGATCAATGGCGCCCATGGCGCAAGTTCCGACCGCGGGAACGATCAGGAAGCGTCGGAAGCCCTCGGCGTACCGAAGCCGAAACGCCCGTTCCAAATCGCTCACCAGCATTTGCCCGTATTCGTTCATGCCGACCATGTTGACGCCTGCGCCGCTCGGGTCTGGATAGTGCAGATGCTGTTGACCACAGCGTGAACAGATGGACCACACGGGATGGCCCAGATCCAGAATTTTGCTCGCCTTGAGAATCGAGTAGTGCACGTGCGTCGTGCAAAACACAACGATACCCTTTTGCATCGGATCCGGCCGCCGCCGGAGCCATTCGCGGCCAAGCAGCATGCCTTGCAGATTCGCTTCAGTTGCGCCGCCGCAGAAATAGCCATCCGTCGTATCCGGAGATCCGCCCAAGGTGCTCGAAATCATCCAGATCGCTTCGCGCTCCTTTTGGGCGAGCCACTCGAATCCGCCTTCGCCTTCTTTGGATCGAGTGTGTGTGCCGATGGCATTCAGGTGAAGCTTGATCAGCCCCGCGAGTCGCGACAGGATGTCTTCATCGAGATCGAGTTTTGTACCCGGATAGCACATGGGCGGAGGCAATGAATCATAAAGCGAGGGCGCTTTGTCGATTTCGGAAAGCAGTTTTTCTGGATTTTGGCCCTGATCGGGCCAGGCCCAGGCTCGGGCGCTTGCGGCTTCGGGTTCCATCCTTTTCTCCTCGGCTTTTTTTAAAAAGCGGGAACGCCCATCAGGTCTTTTGCGCGATCGACGGTTTCCTTGATCCGGCGGCGCGCTCGCGTGCCGCCTTCGTGCAGGATTTCATCGATGCGGCGTTCATGATCGGATTCGACCGCCCTTCGGCGTTCTTGGAACGGTTTCAGGATTGTGAGCACGTGATCCGCCACCACTCGCTTGCAGTCGCGGCAACCGATACTTGCGTCTCGACAGCCATTTTGAACGTGGAGGATTTCATCCTTCGTAGAGAGCAGGGGATGGAATGCAAAGAACGGACAACGTCCCGGGTCGCCTGCATCGGTCCGTCGTTTGCGGTCCGTGTCGGTTACGGCCTCCATGATTTTTCGCGTGATCATTTCTTCTGGATCGTTCAGATAAATCGTGGCGCGGCCGTCTTCGGATTTCCCCATCTTGCCAGATCCGTCCAGACCAGGGACTTTGACGCCCTCGCGATCGAGCAGATCCGGAATGGTAAAGAGATCCGTGTTGTATCTGTAATTGCATCGGCGCGCCAGATCGCGGGCCAGCTCAACGTGCTGATGCTGATCGATTCCGACCGGCACAATGTTCGCGCGCGGCGCCAGAATATCCGCCGCCATAAGAACCGGGTAGGTGAGAAGTCCGGCATTTGCCGTCAGACCTTCCTGTTCAAGCCGGTTTTTCTTATCTCTCCAATGATGCATATCTGTGAGCTGGGAAACGCCCGTCTGGCAGGCGAGCAGCCACGAAAGCTCCGTGATCTCCGGAATACTGGACTGTGCATAGATCGTCACGGTTTCAGGATCGAGTCCGGCTGCAAGGTAATCGAGAACGATGCCGCGCAGATCGCGCTTGATCGCGTCCGGATCTCCGCGTGTGGTAAGTGTGTGCAGATTGGCAATGAAATAAAAACAATCGTAGTCAGGATTTTTTGCCAGCTCCACAAAGTCCTGGATGGCGCCGATCAGATTGCCTAGATGCATGCGTCCGGTCGCGCGAATGCCCGAGAGAACAACTTTTTTTTCCATGGCCGCTCCTTTTCTTGGAATGCTCGAGTTTTTAATGGCCGATTGGTAGCCAGACCTTACGCTCGCCATTTCATAAGTCAATATAAAAAAGAGCTTAGTTTCCTTGACATTGAATTATTATGGGCGTACGCTTTCACGTCCGTCTCTGAACAGATTTTTTTAAAAATAAAATTGCCCCTTTTGGGGATTTTTTGTTTGCGTCTTATTTAAAAAAAGAAAAAAGGAAGAGCTTTAAAATAATCGGCTGTTTTTTCTTTGAAATGGAAGGGCTTGCGCTAGATCAAGAAGAAGATTTGTGCTATCATAATCTTAGCTCATGTTTGATTCATTTTTTACCTGGTGGACAACAACCATCAATCAGTTTCTTGATTTCGCCGGCAATAATCCGTTCGGCGCGATGTGGTTTTTATTTTTGCACGGCGGATGGATTGTCTTCGCCTGGATGCTGCTCTACATGTTTAAGTGGGGCTGGCTTTATAACGTTCAATCAAAGGCAGCGGCAAAAAAAGAATGGGTTTTGCTTCGCATTACGGTTCCAAGAGCGCATGAGCAAACGCCCAAAGCAACAGAGAACATGTTTGCGTACTTGGCTGGCGCCCATTCTTCTATTTCTTGGACAGACACGTGGCTTCGCGGCACAGTTCAAAGTCCGATTGCGCTAGAAATTGTTTCGTTGGAAGGATTGGTTAATTATTATGTGCGCGCCGAACGAAAAATGCGTGATCTGGTTGAAGCGGCGATCTATGCGCAATATCCGGATGCAGAAATCCATGAAGCAACGGATTATGCCGTTAATGTACCGAGTTTTTATCCAGATGAAGAATGGGATATGTGGGGCGTCGAAGTGATTAACGTCAATCCAGATCCGTATCCGCTCAAAACCTATCATGATTTTGTCGATCAGGTATCTGGAGAATTCAAGGATCCGTTAGCCGCCATGCTGGAAGTCTTCTCTCGTTTCGGCCCAGGAGAACAAGCGTGGTATCAGATTATTATTACCCCGACCGACCAAAAAGAAACCCGCGCGCGCGCAGAAAAAGTGATCAATGAATTAAAAGGCGTGAAAAAAGAGCCGAAGAAAACAGGCGTCGAAAAGGCGATCGGCGGTTTATTCGGATTACTGCGCGAAATCCTCGGTATTTTTACCGGCGCGGCAAAACCGGAAGTCAAAAAAGATGCAAGGCAGGATTTTCCGAAATTATTTGCACTTTCGCCTGGTGAACGCGAAATTTTAGAAGCGGTTGAACGGAAAGCCGGGAAAATCGGATTCCAAACAAAGATGCGTTTTATTTATGTGGGTAAAAAAACCGTATTTCAAAAGGCGCGCGCTGCCGCTCCATTCATTGGAGCAATTAAGCAGGTGAATACGTTCCATATGCAGGCGATTAAGCCGGATTTGAAAGTAACGGGCATGTCGAGTTCGATCTGGTTTTTTAAGGATCGGCGCAACAATCTGCGAAAACGGAAGCTGATTGCGAATTATCGGGCGCGGTCGAATTGGGCTGGGCGCTCTGGATACAATATGTCGAGCGAGGAGCTAGCTACCCTCTGGCATTTCCCGATTTTGACCCAGGTAAAAGCACCGCAATTGCAGCGCACGGAAGCAAAGAAAGCAGAGGCTCCGTCCAACGTTCCTTTTGCGTGATGATTTTTAGGCAAATTCCATCCTCATGATCCAATATAATCACGACCATGAAAATGAAATAACGTTGTTTGCGGAAACGAATTTTCGCAATCAGCGACGGCGTTTTGGCATAAAAACGGATGATCGCCGCCGTCACATGTATATCATCGGAAAGACCGGCATGGGAAAAACAACCTTGCTGGAAAATTTGATCTTGGCGGATATTTACGCCGGGCATGGATGCTGTTACGTGGATCCGCACGGCGACCCATCGGAAAAGCTGATTGATTTTATCCCATCCAATCGTATCATGATGTCGTGTATTTTAATCCAGCGGATATCGAATATCCGATGGGATTCAATATTTTGGAAACAGAAAGTGAAGAACAAAAGCCGCTTGTCGCCTCTGGAC
>DASTLG010000144.1:0-5954 GCA_035715245.1 Patescibacteria group bacterium | reverse complement strand
TATTCCGGCGCTGGATTCGCCCAACAGCTTTGGGTTTAAAAGAAGCGCACGATGAACAATAAAAAAATAGCTCTCCTAACGATTGATTACCCGCCTCGAAAAGGCGGGGTTGCGCGATATCTGGGAAATCTTGTATCCGTGTCAAACGGAGCGATCGATGTTTTCGTTCCGAATGATTTAGATTCAAAAGGTCCTGGTCGCGTGCAGAAAATTGCCTTTGGGAATCGCTTCCGTTTATCAAAGGCAGTTCCGTTCATTGGCTCATTGAAATCAAAGGACTATGATTTGGTTTTGGTAAGTCATGTTCTTCCAGTGGGGACTGCGGCATATCTTTCCCGTCTTCTTGGCGGACCTCGATATGCTGTTTTGTGTCATGGACTTGATATCCGGCTCGCGTCTCGTTCAACCCGCAAGCGCTGGCTCGCCCGACGTATTCTTAGGCGAGCCGAATTCGTTATTGCGAATTCTGAATTCACGGCGCATGAAATCAATATGCTCGAGCCGCGGTTGAAAAAAATGCTGGTGCTCACCCCAGGAGTTGAATCGATTACATTTCCAGATCGTCTGGCCGCGCGCAAACGGCTTGGCATTGGAAATGATGATTTGATCATTTTATCTGTTTGCCGGCTTGTGAAACGTAAGGGAATTGATCTGCTTATTGAAACGCTTCCGCATCTTCCGGAAAACGTTCGCCTTGTTGTGATTGGGGATGGCCCTGATCGGCCGCGTTTAGAGGCAATTGTAAAAAATACAGGAAGAGCAGTTTTATTTTTGACGGATGTTTCTGATGAGGATCGGAATCAATGGTATGCGGCGGCAGATCTGTTTTCTCTGCCAGCGCGTGATGAACACGGCGATGTTGAAGGATTTGGAATTGTGTATCTCGAAGCGGCGCTTGCCGGACTTCCGGTTGTTGCGGGAAAAAGCGGCGGTGTTTCCGAAGCGGTTTTGGACGGGAAAACGGGAATTTTGATTGATCCGGATAATGAGGATGCTCTTAAAGAAGCTCTGCTTTCTCTCATCCGCGATCCGCATTTGCGCTCCACATTGGGAAAAAACGGCCGTGAACGGGTACGGCGGGATTTTCAATGGCCAGACCGTTTCGAACGCCTGAGGAATGCGTTATTATAATATTCATATGGATGACAAGCTGGTTTCTATTATTATTCCGGTTTGGAATCATGCCCACCAGGCGATTGACTGCTTAGCGTTTCTTGAAAAGCAAACGTATCGAAATTTTGAAGTCATTATGGTCGATGACGGATCCACAGATGATGTCGCTTCGTCAGTTCAGATGCTAACGCTCAATTTCCCATTCGCGTTCATCAGATTTGAACAGAACCGCGGGGCAGATGCGGCACGAAACGAAGGAGCACGTTATGCAAAGGGCGCTTTTTTTCTGTTTCTTGATGCAGACACCATGCTTGAACCGCACGCGCTCAAACTCATGGTCCGGGAGCTCGATGCCCATCCTGCGGCGGCCTTTGTGTATTCATCATTTTATTTTGGATGGAAATTATTCCGCGGTCAGCCGTTTGATCCAGATGCGCTGAAAAAAACGAATTACATCCATACGAGTTCGCTTTTGCGGGCCGAAGCATTCCCAGGGTTTGATGAATCCCTTAAAAAATTTCAGGATTGGGATCTGTGGCTCACGATCACCGAACGCGGCGGCAGGGGATACTGGATTGAAGAGCCGCTCTTTAAAGTTATTCCGCGGCAAAACGGCATGAGCCATTGGCTGCCGAAAATTGCCTATAAAATTCCCTGGCCGATTTTTGGATTTATTCCGAAAGAAATCCGGCGTTATCGTGATGCTGAATCCATTATTCGTTCTAAACACGCCGTGTGAAGATATCTATTCGAACGATCCTCTTCTGGATGCTTGGATTTGCAGCATTTGAAGCTGTTTCTTTTTTTGCGATTCCAAATCCGTATATAAACGGAGCGCTGGCGCTTTTCCTTGGGGTTGTCCTTTTTCTTATCGCTCTTAAACGGCCGACCTTTGCCTTTTCCATACTGATCTCAGAGCTTCTTATAGGATCAAAAGGAGCCTTGTTTAAATTTGGATCAGATGCCTTGAATCATGGCGGATTTTCCATCCGCATGATTTTTTTTGCGGCATTTTTGTTTGGCTGGATTATTTGGGCGATAAAAAGAAAAACATGGAAAACATGGAAAACGTATGTGCGCAGTCGATGGGTTTTCGCGGCTCTGGCCGCCATGCTTATTTACGCATTTGTTCTCGGGTGGTTTTTCCATCAGCGCGCCTTTCTTATTTCCGATGCAAATGCTTGGGGCTTTTGGCTTTTGCTTCTGCCGGCGTTAGATTTAGCGGAACACGAACGCGATCAATTCACACGCGATTTGATTACCGTTATTTTCGCAGGGATCGGCTGGCTAGCTCTTCAAACGGTCGTGTTCGCATTTTTGTTTTCTCACCAGCTCGTCGCAATCGGATCACGAATGTATCTTTGGATCCGACAAAGCGGGCTTGGGGAAATCACAAAAATCAATGATCATGCGTATCGTATTTTTTTTCAATCGCAAATTTATGCCGTTTTTGGCGTGATTGGCATGGCGGTCTGGGCGTTTTTTTCCCATAAGAGATTTCGCGGTTTTTGGATTCTGTTCGGGTTTTTGGCCGTGGAAATTTTTCTTTCACTCTCTCGAAGTTTTTGGATTGGTCTTGTATGCGGCGTTTTCAGTTCTCTGATTTTAACGCTTTGCCTCCAGAATCGGCGAAGGCAGATCGTCTTTCGGTTTATTTCCATGACCGTCGCACTCTTCATTGGTTTAACGGCTGTTTGGGGATTGTTTGCTCTGCCGCCGAATGGAAACGGCCAAGCCTTCTTTTCTTTGTTTTCGTCACGAGTGAATTTGGACGAGCCGGCGGCGCAGAGCCGTTGGGAATTATTACCGGTTGTTTGGCACAAAATTTTTGAGCATCCGTTTCTCGGTTCGGGTTTTGGATCGACCGTGAATTATCAATCTAAAGATCCGCGTATCATCCAGCAGACAGGCGGCACAGACACGGCTTATGCGATCGAATGGGGATGGCTGGAATTTTGGATCAAATTCGGCTTGCTTGGAATTCCACTTATGCTGTGGGTGATTTTTCATCTTGCCCGCGGAATTTGGCAGTCGGCGTTTCCCGTTTGGTTTCGGATTTTTGGTTTATCTTCGATTACAGCGCTCGCCTTGATTCATATATTTACGCCTTACCTCAATCATCCTTTGGGTATCACGGTTCTGATTTTGGGTGAGGCCTGGATAAAAAAACGGCCAGTTTGAGTTAACTGGCCGAAGAATATTACTTTACGAGACGGAGACTGGATTCAACTGGGCTTGCCTCGGTTTCTTCAGAAACCGCTTCCTTTGTTTTTTCTGCCTTTTGCCGAGTGCGTTCTTCCGCTTCCTTCTGCGAAAGGACGAGGCGAAACTCGAGAACCCGCTCTTCCGTATCGGGGCGGCCTTCCATATGCTTGCCGAATGCGCGGACCAGCTGAACGTCGCTGTCTTCCAGCGCAAAGACGATACTTTCGCGAACACTGAAAAGGAACTTGGCCTTCCCTGGTTCGGCAACCGTCTGCCAAAGCCAGACGAGATGCTCGAGCGGGGTTCCGATATTTGGAACGAGATCGACCTGGGACGGGCGCGCTTCGGGATTGTCCTCGTCCTTCCGCTGTTCAGTGAAAGCGGCGAGCAGCTGGCGAGCATGGGCAAAGGCATTCCGTTTGACGATCAGGTAATTCAGAAAACTGCAGAAAATCGCCGTTCGTGCCCAAATGGGGCTGAGCTCGGAAAGCGAGCGGAGAACCTCGTTCTCAAATCCCTTTTCGAACTCCTCGCGATGGTAGCTGACCCATGCCGCGGCGTCGGGCCGCGACTTTCCCTGTTTGAGCAGTCTGGCTTGGAGGTTATTCCGGAACTCAGCCCAGCGTCGGACTGATTCAGGTTTTGCACCCTCGTTCCCCGGCTGCTTTGATTTTGCCATCGAGATCCCCTGTGGAGGCGGCTTTGAGGTGGCGAATCCTCGTGGCGCCACGATGTAAAGAGCGCTTCGAGTATAAGAAAAGAAGTTCTTTTTGTCGAGCTTATATAAAAGCGCCGGATCCGCGTATTTGGGAATCCGGCAGTCGCAAGAAGTTATCTGTCATTCTCGACCCCTTTGCATATGGTGGAGGGCCTCCCGCTCATCCACGAGCGTGGAAAAAACAAAGCGCCAGTTTGGATCGTTGCTCGCTTCGCAGATGCGGCGAAGCAGGTTTGCCGTGAGAAAGGTGTTGGCTTCGCAAAAGCGCAAGATAGCCGCTTGGCGTTCCTGGTAGGCCGAAAACGATTCGTCCGGCAGGCGTGCACGGGCTTTCGCGAGCAGATCGGCGACATGCGGTTTTTCCATGTCGACGTGAATGTCTGCGGGATTGAGCTTTGCCGTTTCCAAAATGATTTTGAGCTGTTCGGGCCAGATTTCCGCGCTCATGGCGCACCTCCGTAGTAACATTCCATTATAACATTCGTTTCATGAAACACGAACATATTGCAAAGCTAACGAGAATTGCGCATGATGCGTGCATGAAATGGACATTGTTTTCGGCTGGTTTTTGTATGGGATTGGCCTTTGTTCTTTTTTTCGTTTTCCAACCATCGGTAAAACCGTCGTCTGATGAGCCGCTCATGTTTCCTTCAACTGAGGTAATTCAGACAGCCTGGTCTGCACGAAAGGAATGGTCTGTTTCTTCGACGGCGCGTGTCCTTCTTGTTCCGCATCATTTAGTGGCCGGGCATCTTATTGCGTCAGCATTCATCTCGATTCCAGCGCCTTCTACCGTTTATCTTTTATTTCCTGATCATTTTTCGCGTGTGCCGAAAGGAATGATCGGCATAACAAATCGTCCGCTGGAAAGCGACACGGTTCGTCTCCAAAATAGTACGCGTCTGGATCAATTTGCGTCCGCTGGTCTGAACTCTGTGATGCTTACGGATGGAATGCAAAATGAATTGTCGTTTCAAGCCCTTATTCCATTTATAGTAAAAGCCTGGCCAGAGGTTCGCGTTGTGCCGATCATGATTGGATCTAATGCGCCTATATCGACACAGGAAGCGCTTGCATCTGTGCTGAGTAAGGTTTTGACTGACCCGAAAACGTTGGTGGTGGCCAGCGCAGATTTTGCTCATCATGTCTCACCTGAAGCAGCTGATAAGGAAGATCGTTTATCGGAACAGGTGATTGATCATCTGGATGTAAACCGTGTGGACGAGATTCAGGCGGATGCCAAAGGTGTGCTCGGAGTTGTTTTACGAATCGCGCAACAATGTCCGTTTCAACCTCAATTATTAGCACATACAAATTCCGTTCGATTGCTCCACATAACAGATCCGGTGATGCGTAACGATTCAACATCGCATTTCATTTATAATTTTTTTCAGCCGTGAAGCGTGATATACTTTAGACTTCTATGCGAAAAACATCTATTCCATTGTGGCCATTTTTTTTATTGGGCGGGGTGGTTCTTGGATTGTTTGTGGGATTAGCGGCCGTCTTTTTTTTGTCTGCTAAACCGTCTACGACACCCGAACCGCCGCCCGTTTCTCAAAATTGGGATGTGAACTGGCTCGCGGTGCCGACAAAAATTTCTGCAGAAGAAACCTTGCGTGTTTTATCGCTGAACGCTTCTACGACCGCACAAAAGGCGGCGATCAAAAAGCTGGCGGATTTGAGTACGATTTATCGTACTGGAACGATTCAGAACGGCCCGTACAAAGGCGGTCGTATGTATGTATGGACACTCGCGGTTGAAGATTTGTCCAATGAAATGATGCCGACATCCACGTACACGGTCCGTTTAGCGGCAACGAATAATGGTGTTGCGGTGCTGGCGACCAAGCGTGCGGGTGCGGATTGGCTAAATAATCTGCATCCGGAATTGGCAACGTTGCTTCCGGTTGTGAAT
>DASTLG010000143.1:0-2831 GCA_035715245.1 Patescibacteria group bacterium | reverse complement strand
CGCGATGGCAAAGACCGGTTCGCTCTTGCCGAGAATCGAAACATGAAGGGCGCGCGTTCTGTTAATCCCGTAATTATGTATGCCTGAGGCGATGACCGCGAAGGCTAATCCGAAGCTGATGAGCGACAGGGCATCGAGACGGTGCAGACCGCTAAGTTTCATGAGCGGCATAAAGGGAATGAGCAAAATGCTACTCATCGCGTATCGCCAGAAATTCGTCACGCTAATGGTAATGCCCCTCGCGCGATCAGGAATCACGCGATACAACACGATGAGGAACGCGTAACATAATCCCGAGACCACGCCCAGTGTGATGCCGACGAAGTGAGGTCTGTCATCCTTCGTGCCAAGCTGCTTGCTGTAAAGCACGGCTAGACCGACAAGTGAGATGATAAACGCGAGCCATTCCTCTTTGCGTGTCCGCTCTCGCAGCAGCAACGGAGCGAGGACCAAAAGGAAAATCGAAACAGACTGATGCGCCACCGCCGCATTTGCCACCGAAGTCTTCGTAAAAGCAAAAAAGTAGCACAGGTCATTCAGCGTTGCGGCTACAGCCAGACCGACGAGCAATGCGTAATCGCGCTTCTCAAGGCGCGGCATTCCCTGCCGGCGGGCGATGATGAAGAAGCTCGCCATGCCTACTACTTGAAACGCACCCAGAAAAGTCAGAGGCGAAATCTGCGGGCATAGCCGAAGGAACAGCGGGTACGATCCGAACATTGCCATAGCGACGAGCACAAGCGCGTCGCCGGACGGCATCCAAGACGTTTTCATCGGGCCCTCCTAAAATCCCTAATTTTTTGTTGAGTTCGAGCGCGTAATTTTACAAAGAACCGAGTTACCCTAGACATTTTCTGCCAAAAAGTCAACCCTTCCATTATCATACGAACGCTATGGAAAACGATGAATCGCGCGTGACAGCGCCAGAAATTCAAGAGACAGAACGCGGATTTGATTTGGCTTTGCGGCCAAAAAATTTAGAAGAATTTATCGGCCAGCCGAAGGTGAAAGAAACGCTCCACATTTTCCTTGAGGCCGCAAAGGGCCGCCAAGAGCCCTGCGAACACATTCTCCTCTACGGACCGCCGGGACTTGGAAAGACATCACTTGCCCATGTCATTTCTCACGAAATGGGCACACATATCAAAGTAACGAGCGGACCAGCTCTGGAACGCGTTGGTGACTTGGCCGCCATTCTCACCAATTTAGAAGAAGGCGACATTCTGTTTATCGACGAAATCCATCGCATGAATCGGTCGATTGAAGAAGTCCTCTATCCAGCTATGGAAGATTTCGCGCTCGATATCGTGATCGGCAAAGGACCGACGGCCCGGACGCTTCGACTGGATCTGAAACGATTTACTTTAATCGGTGCGACTACTCGCCTCTCGCTTCTCTCTTCTCCTCTGCGCGACCGGTTCGGTGTGACCTATCATTTAGATTTTTACGGGACAGACGAAATGAAACAGATCCTTGGCCGCAGTGCTCAATTGCTCCAAATTGATGCGCCTGAGGAATCCTTAGAACTGATCGCTAATCGTGCGCGTCGAACTCCGCGTATTGGAAATCGGCTTTTGCGGCGCGTCCGTGATTTTGGCCAAGTCATGAACGCCGGCATTTTAGATCACGAAACCACGCTCAAAGCATTAAACGGACTGGAAATTGATACGCGCGGTCTGGACGAAACAGACCGGAGAACACTCCGGACTTTGATTGAAAAATTCAATGGAGGGCCGGTCGGATTAACAACGCTCGCGGCGGCCACAGCGGAAGAAGTAGAAACCCTAGAAGACGTGATCGAGCCGTTTCTCCTCCAAGAGGGATTGCTCCAACGTACGCCTCGTGGCCGTACGGCAACCGATGCCGCCTATCTGCACTTAGGGTTTCCTCTGCCTCCCAAACAACAGGAAGCGATTATCTGAATTCCAAGACATTCGGCACAGATTTTGTTATTATAGGTCCATCTTCCTATGCTTCCTCTTTCCTGGTTTCTCATTGGCTGGCTTATTCTCATGGCAATTTTTGCCATTGTGGTTCTCCTGACGATTACCGTTTATCTCCGATACGGCGTCGCGTATCCGACGACCTACATTGCTTCGATTATTTTCTTATCTGTCATCGCCATTGTTTTTATCAGCGCTTGTTCTTATCTCGCAGGCGTCGATTGGTCTGGTTCGATCAATCCGTTCGGGATCAAACCAAGCCTCTTTTAAAGCCATGATGAATCTTAAGCATCTGCCGAATTGCGAACCAGATGAAAAGGTCGCGTTTTTATTGCGCCGCCACCCGATTACCCTCACGGGTCTTATTTTTTCGTATCTCGCCGTGATCATTCTCCCCTTTTTGATTTACGGATATCTTCGGCTTGCCCAGCCTACTGTTCTTGAAAGTCCAGTTTGGCATCCTATTCTCGTTTTATTGGGATCATTTTTATTTCTGTATGTTTGGCTTTTCTTATTCCAAAGCTTCATGGATTATCACCTGGACGTTTGGGTGGTTACGTCTGCACGCATTCTCAACATAAAACAAACGGGTTTGTTCAGCCGCCGCGTTTCCGAAGTCAGGCTCTATCGCGTCCAAGATGTTACCGCGACCGTTTCCGGCGCAGGCCAAACTTTGTTCGATTACGGCGATATTGAAATCCAAACAGCCGGCGAGCATGAGCGTTTTACCGTTGAACGTATTCCGCATCCAAATCGTGTTACAAAGACGATTCTTGAATTGGCCGAGCTGGATCGAAAAAATCACTTAGAAGCCGCGGTTGAGGAGTTTGAAACGCCGGATCGAAAAAATAACACCTGAGTTTAGACTAAGTTTAACAGAGTCGAAGC
>DASTLG010000142.1:0-6309 GCA_035715245.1 Patescibacteria group bacterium | reverse complement strand
TAAAGAAGTTCCGGAAGTTCGAAAATTCCTTTTGGGCAGATGGAAAACCATTGAGGCCTACATGAAAGATTTGAAAGAAGAATAGAAAACGAGGCGCTGATCAGCGCCTCTTTTTGACTCTTACTCAAAGCGCTGGAATATGAGAAGCTGAAGAATGTATGAAACAGCATCGATTCATCATTCCCTTTTCCGTGAATGGAGACCGTATTTCGGTTGACGATCCAGACGCTGTCCACCAAATGCGTGACGTTTTACAGCTTAAATCAGGCGAAGTCGTTCTTCTTGGCAATGGCGGCGGTGATGAAGTCGAAGCGGAAATTCGATCTTATGGAAAAACCGGTATCCATCTTTTGCAGAAGCGAGTCTATCAAAATCAGAACGAATCAAGTCGCCAGGTGGTTTTGTTTTGTTCATTACTGAAGCGCGAGAATTTTGAATGGGTGGTGCAGAAGGCCACGGAAGTCGGCATCTCCTGTATTGTTCCGGTTGTTTGCTCTCGAACGGTGAAGCTGGGCCTAAAAATGGACCGCCTCCGCCTAATTGCAAAGGAAGCGGCGGAACAGTCTGGGCGGGCGCGGATTCCGCTTGTCCAGGATCTTCTTCCTTTTGATCGGGCACTTGCCCTCGCGCAGGAAAATGATCGTAACTATTTTTTTGATTTAAATGGAATGTTATTTCATCCGGGGATGAATTCCGCAGAAAGAACGATTGGGCTATTCATTGGTCCTGAGGGCGGTTGGGAGGATCGGGAGCGGGCAAATGCAGAAAAAGCTGGAGGACAAATTGTAAGTCTTGGAAAATTAACCCTTCGGGCAGAAACAGCTGCCGTGATCGCGAGTTATCTGTTAAGCGTGTGATTTAGTAGGACGGGTATCCGCGCTTGAATCAAAAAAGACGGGGATAAGCCCGCCTTTTTTTATGCCGCAACAGGTTCCTCAACCGTCATTGTCACTTTTTCTTTTACGGCATCAATTTTCACCTGGTCGCCTTCCTTAATCTTTCCTTCCACGATTTTGAGCGCTAATTCATCCAGAATAAGATCTTGAATGGCGCGTTTGAGCGGACGCGCGCCATACGCCGGCTGATAGCCTTTTTCAGCAACCAATTTTTTAAGTTTTTCCGTGAATTGAAGATGAATCTTTTTTGCCTCAAGCCGTTTTGCAACAGCGGCGAGCTGAAGATCGACAATACGGGCCAGTTCCTCTTTATTCAAGGTCTGGAACATCACAATTTCATCAACACGGTTTAGGAATTCTGGGCGAAATTGTTCTTTAAGCAATTCCATGACTTTATCGCGGATGGCTTTCTGGTCATCTTTCTTTTCGGCTTCGCCTACAAATCCGATTTCTCCGCGCTTCGTACCCCAATCGAGGATCATGTCAGAACCGATATTTGAAGTCATGATAATCACCGTGTTCTTGAAATTCACCACGCGACCCTTTCCATCTGTTAAGCGCCCATCATCCAGTACTTGCAGAAGCGTGTTGAAAACATCGGCATGCGCTTTTTCAATTTCATCGAGCAGGATGACGGCATAGGGACGGCGGCGAATTTTTTCTGTGAGCTGCCCTCCTTCGTCATAGCCGACATACCCGGGCGGTGAACCGATCATGCGGGAAACGGTATGCTTTTCCATGTATTCAGACATGTCGAGCCGGATCATGGCGTCCTCATCGTCGAATAACGTCGCCGCCAGAGTACGAGCAAGTTCGGTTTTGCCTACTCCTGTTGGTCCCAAAAAGAGGAATGAGCCGATCGGTCGTTTTTCTTCACCAATACCGGCGCGTGAGCGGCGCAGGGCATTTGCGACCGCGTGAACCGCTTCTTTTTGTCCGATCACACGTTTTCCAAGTTCTTCTTCCAGTTTGGCGAGTTTTTCCGCTTCAGATTCCAGCATGCGTTGAACCGGAATGCCGGTCCAGCGCGCCACGACAGCCGCGATATCTTCTTCTGTGACCGCGTCCTTTAATAATCCGCGCTGTCCCTGGAGATCATGCAGTTTCGCTTCTAGCGTTTTTCGTTTTCGTTCAAGTTGAGGGATTTGTCCGTACCGGATCTCTGAAGCGCGTTCCAGATCGCCACGGCGTTCAGCGATTTCCGCTTCGCTCTTTAAGCGCTCGTGATCTTTTTTTAACCCTTGAATTTCTGTAATAAGTTCTTTTTCCGCTTTCCAGGAAATTTCCAGCTGATCCGCTTTCTCGCGGACTTCGGCCATGTGTTTCTCAACCTCGGCGAGCCGTTCTTTTGCTTCTTTTTCCTCTTCTTTCGAGAGTGCCCGCTTTTCAATTTCGAGACGAGTAAGTTCACGTTTTAGTTTATCCAATTCTTCCGGAAGGGAATCGATCTGCATGCGGAGCGCCGCGGCAGATTCATCAATCAAATCAACCGCTTTATCCGGAAGAAATCGATCCGTGATATAGCGAGCCGAAAGGCGGACAGCGGCAACAAGCGCGCTATCCTGAATACGAACTCCATTGTGTAATTCGTACTTGTCTTTAATGCCTCGCAAAATCGCGATGGCATCCTCTTCGGTCGGCTCTTCGACGTAAACTGGCTGGAAGCGGCGAGCGAGTGCGCCGTCTTTCTCAATATATTTTTGATATTCCTGAAGCGTTGTCGCCCCGATCGCACGCAGTTGCCCGCGGGCGAGGGCCGGCTTCAAAAGATTTGAGGCATCGAGCGATCCTGATTCGCCGGATGCACCGGCGCCAACCAAGGTATGAAGTTCATCAATGAATAAAATAACTTTGCCGGCAGATTTTTCGACCTCGCGTAAGACCGCTTTGATACGTTCCTCGAATTCTCCGCGAAACTTTGTTCCGGCGACGAGCGATCCGATATCAAGCGCCAAAATTTCTTTGTCTCTCAAGGATTCCGGCACGTCTCCGGCGACAATTCGTTCCGCCAATCCTTCGACAATGGCGGTTTTACCGGTTCCGGGTTCGCCGATCAAAACCGGGTTATTCTTTGTGCGTCGGAGCAGAATCTGCATCACGCGCCGAATTTCATCATCACGGCCGATGACTGGGTCCAGTTTTTCCTGACGAGCGAGTGCCGTCAGATTTCGAGAATACTTTTCCAGAGCCTGATACGCTTTCTCCGGTTCCGGCGAATCAATAGTAACATTGCCGCGCACTTCTTTTAGCGCTTTCAAAATCGTATCGGTGGTAACGCCGTGCCGCGCCAAAAGGGCGGAAATTTCATTATGCGAATCCGCCATCCCGAGCAGAACGTGCTCGGTTGAGATGTACTCGTCTTTAAAATGTTTTGCGGCGCGGTCCGCGAGCTGAAGAACATTTGCCAGCTCAGGAGAGAGATAGATTTGCGCAAGACCGCCGGATGACGATGCGGCTTTTGGAAGTCGTTCGAGCATTGCTTCCGTATCGCTCTTCAAAAGCGCCACTTCAGCCGCCATTTTTTTTAAAATGGCTAAAACCACGCCATCTTCTTGCTCCAAAAGGGCATAAAATACATGAACTGGTTCAAGAGCGCTTTGGCCGTTCTCCATGGCAAGCTGATGGGCGAATTGAAGGGCTTCTTGCGTTTTTGTGGTGAAGTTGTGAGGCATCATAAATGAGATGATTTTGCAAAAAGGCTGAGGCCTCAAAATTCTCGTGCTAAACTAGCACTCAGCACTTTAGACTGCTAATTGCAGAATAGCGAATCTAAACGGATTCGTCAATCGGCCGGGTTTCTATTTTTCAAGCGGCGACTGGATACGGATTGGCTGGTTAAAATCACGATAAGAAACCTCGACATTGCCAAGAGGCGCTTGGCTCAAAAATCGGATCGGAAGTCCGTTCTTCACGCACACTTGAGTCGTGCCTGCCTGAGATCGAGCTGCGTAAATAAAAAGCCGGCAACCAGACGGATCGGTTCCGGTTCCAATAATCTGCGCATCAGCCGGGATCGTGATATCGGCATTCCCATCGCTAACAGAAAACGCATTTTGAAAAAGATCAGCGACCTGTTTTCCTTCCGTTGTGCCGCTTAGATCGGTCCAGGTAGAGGTATTGGCGCGGAAGAGAACGCTATTTCCAAGGAGATAAATTTCGGTCACGATCGCTTCCGGCAAGTTGAGCATGCCGTGCAGACCTGTTCCTCGCGCGAATTCAACGGTTCCCGTAACTGAGCCTGCGGCGGTCGGGATTACGAGCGAAGCCCGAAATGATTTGACTGATCCGAACTGCTGGACCGCCTGCTTTAATGCGATCAAGTTCTGATCCGGCGCTTTTTGCGGAACCGGGGCAGGCTGAGGCGCCTGCGGCTGAGTCGTTTGTTTTGGTTTTGATCCGACCATCCGCGTAAGCGGAGTGATGTCATCTAAATACGAATTATGTTGGGTTGGCGGCGGTGTTTTTTTGCACCCAAAACCAAAGGCAGATAAAAGGACAAGGGAACAGATAAGGAGCAGAAAGGAATGGCGTCGGGTCATACGCTTCTAGTATGCCAGACTCGCACATAATCTAAAAACCTGATACAACATTCGCATGTTTGGAACGCTTTACGTCATCGCGACGCCGATTGGGAATCTGGAAGATATTACGCTCCGTGCACAGCGAACGCTTGGCGAGGTTGATGCAATTCTTTGTGAAGACACGCGTGTTACATCTAAACTTTTGACCCATCTATCCGTTCATCGTCCACTCACGCCTTTACATGAGCATAGTGAAAAACTGGTTTTGGATAAAACCATCGCGCGTCTCAAAGCCGGGGAGTCGCTCGCGTATGTGAGTGATGCGGGTTCGCCCGGAGTCAATGATCCGGGAGGAAAACTCGTTGAGGCGTGTTATGAAGCGAAGATTCCGGTTGTGCCCATTCCGGGCGCCTCGGCGCTGACCACGGCGATTTCAGTTTGCGGATTTCCCATGGACGAATTCCTGTACGTCGGTTTTGTGCCCCATAAAAAAGGACGAGAAACCATGTTCCGTGAGATGGCGGAACGCAAAATTCCAACGATTTTTTTTGAATCAACGCATCGAATCGAAAAAACTCTTGAGCAGATCCGGAATCGATTGAATCCGGAACGGATCATTTTTTGCGGGAGAGAACTTACAAAAATGCATGAAACGTTATATCGAGGGACGATCGACGAAGTAATTCGAGAACTGCAGGCGACGAGCACAAAAGGGGAATTTGTCATTATTATCGGTCCGGAAAAAAAATAGTGGTATGAAATTTTATCTTACAACCCCCATTTATTACGTGAATGACAAGCCGCATATTGGTCACGCGTATACAACGATTGCGGCAGATACGCTCGCGCGGTTCCACCGGTTGCGCGGTGAAGCGGTGAAATTTGTGACTGGCACAGACGAGAACAGCCAAAAAAATATTCAAGCCATGGAGAAAGCCGGGGAACATGACCTTGGGCATTATTTAAATGAGATGGCAGAAACCTGGAAAGCGGCATGGAATGGCATGGAGATCACCTTTGATGATTTTATCCGCACAACTGAAGAGCGGCACCGTCGCGGCGTTGAACGATTTTGGCGCGCCGTGGAAAAAACGGGCGACATTGAATTACGTGAATATGAGAGCTGGTATTGCGTAGGATGTGAGGCATTCAAAACCGAATCAGATCTCGCGAATGGAAAATGCCCATTGCATCCGAATAAGCCGCTCGAGCGATTAAAAGAGAAAAATTATTTTTTCAAGCTCTCTCGATATCGCGATGATCTGCTGAAGCTATATGAATCAGGTGCGGATTTTGTTTTTCCTGAAGAGCGGCGGCACGAGGTCAATAATTATGTGGCAGATCATTTGGCAGATATTTCGATCAGCCGTGAAGCAAAAAAACTTTCCGTTGGAATTCCGGTTCCGGGTGATGATTCCCAGCGAATTTATGTTTGGTTTGATGCGCTGATCAATTATTTAACCGTTATTGGATACGGGACAGATGACGAAGAATTTAAAAAATGGTGGCCCGCAGATCTGCACTTGGTCGGTAAAGAAATTATCAAATTTCATTGCGCTCTGTGGCCGGCCATGATTATGAGCGCCGCAAAAAATGATCCACTTTTACTCGTCGGAGGGAAACCGGCTCTGCCAAAACGCGTTTTTGCCCACGGATTTTTTACCATCAATGGGCAGAAAATTTCGAAATCATTGGGAAACGCCATTGATCCGCGTGACTTAGCCGCCAAGTACGGACTGGATCCGCTTCGTTATTTTATTTTGCGGGAAGTTTCCTTTGGGCAGGACGGCGATTTCTCCTTTGACCGATTGCACGAGCGATATCAGAGCGATCTCGGGAACACGCTTGGAAATCTGGTAAATCGGGTGATTAACATGAGTCGCAAATATTTT
>DASTLG010000141.1:0-2899 GCA_035715245.1 Patescibacteria group bacterium | reverse complement strand
TGATACGGCAAATTCCAATTCTGTTTCGGTGCCTGGCTCAAAAATGGAACGGCGAGATTTTTTTCAGACGGCAGAGGTCCGTTCCACGCAAACGGATCAACGGCGGAAACCGGCAAGGGTTTTGTCGTGGTTGATGACAATGGCTTTGTCGTGGTCGATTTTTTTGATGAAACTTCCAGCGGAAATAAATCCGGAGGCGTCGAGCTTGCGCCAAATTGAGCACTCGACGTGCTCTCAGTATTTTGATATTGCTCGGCTGGCGGCAATGGAATCGGCTGACCATGATTAAAATACGGACGGAGATAGCCCCGATTAAACCAAAGGACGCTCCCAATAATTCCGAGAACGGCCGCAATAAACAAAATCCGTTTCATAGCCAAATTCAAGTTATCGCGGCCCGGCAAAACGATCAAGCTGGGCAGACGAGCATAATAAAATCCGAGATCAATCTCGGATTTTATTCTCTTTATTTTGTCCTTATTTCTCCACCGTGACAGAAAGCATTTTCACATCGCTGAGCGGCCGATCATCCGGGTCGCGAGCCACCTCGGCAATTTTATGCGCAACATCCAAGCCGGAAACCACTTTTCCAAAAATGGAATAATCCGGCGGCAATGGATAATTTGCAACCATGATAAAAAATTGAGAGCCGTTCGTATCCGGACCGGCATTTGCCATGGCGACAATCCCATCTGTATACGGCACTTTTACCGGATCATTCTGGAATTCGTATCCCGGCCCACCACGGCCCGTTCCCGTCGGATCTCCGCCCTGAATCATAAATCCTGGAATCACGCGATGAAAAATCGTGCCGTCGTAAAATCCCTGCTTGACTAAATAAATGAAATTCGATGCGGCGCGCGGACCCTGATCAGCCATCAGCTGAATGACAATATCGCCAAGCGTCGTTTTAATGCGGATTTTTTTGTTCACTTCAGCAGAGGGAAGAATCCCCGGAAACGCGAGCGGTTGAGTTTGACCCATAGAAGTAGAAGTTCCTGAATTAGTTGCGGGCGCGGTTGAACTACTTGAACCGCTTGTGTCAACAGCCGTCGATGTTGTTTGAAACGTGTCAGCCGTTGATGTGCCGCTCTGAACAGAAGCCGTGCTCGTATCGGACGGCAGATTTAATTGGGCGGCGTCTTGCGTCTCCGGACCGGAACAGCCGGCTCCAGCGAGAACAAGCACGGAAAGAGCAAATGTATACGGAATCCATTTTTTCATAACTCCAAACAAAAAATTTTTAGCCTGCCAAGGATAGCATAATTGCATTTATTTTTCCCAGGGCAATTCAACACTGCCGTCGAAGGCCGCTCGGAGACGCGCAACCGCCAGCCCAGGCTCTAAATATGTTTCTGGTATGTTTGCAAGATCAAGACGAGTAAGATCGATCAATGTCCCAAGGTTTTTCCCTGTTTCATTGCGCGCGCTGAGAAAACTCGGCTTCGTTTCCAACGGACGCCAATAGGCATGAATCATGACAGCGTTCCCTTTTCCCTCCAAAACAAGCTCTCGTGCGAGCGCGCGAATCAAAGCCGTTCCCGCATTTGCTGGATGAGATAAATGTCGACCGCTCGCAGAGCTATTTGTTGGCAATCGGCTCCCGAATTGATCTGAGGCAAAATGCAGTCCAGATGATCCAATGCGCGTCTCTAAACCAGCGCCCGTTTCTGCGCCCGCCTCATTGATTGAAATAAGCGCGCCCGGATACCTGGCCTGTAAAAGTTCTGTTAGCTTTTTTCGCACATCTGTCACCGATTCCTGATCCACATGCTCAGCTCGAATTGAGATAGTTGTATTCTTTCCGTCCTCTGCATACACCGTGTAATCTGAACCGAGCCAAAACCAGTCCGGATCACTTGTGCGCCGCCGCTCCAGTTCCCGAGCCGCATCGCGTGCCAAAGATGCGGCGCGCGGCAAAAAATCTTGCGATTCATTCGTCGCATATCCAAACCCAGAAACAAGTTCTCGCGATCCGCGTTCCGGCGCCCAATTCGGAGACATGCGTTCAAGCGCGATGAATGGTTCAATGGGCGCGTGAATGCCATTAGTCAAAAGAGTTTTTCTTACGATCGCCGAAACATCAAAATCAGCCGTAGACAAAACTTCGCCGACCACAAACAGCGCCCCGTGCCCGCCGGACACGCGAATATTCAAACGCGCCGCGGGATCGCGCCTTGCATACTCTTCCACAATGGCGGCCGCAACCAGATCAGAAATCATGTCCGGTTCGCCGGGTCCGCGCACGCGCGCAAGCGACATACGGCCCAACCTTAGCCAATTTGATGAGGTTGTGCAAGGGATGACCTTGGGGATGATTTTCTTCTAGCCTTAGCGCAAAAAGAGACGTATGATGCTGGTCATATGCCGGTTCTCATCCTTCTTCTGAGCGGCTTTATTTTTCTCCTGCTTACCTGTGCGATCATCCTCATTTTTTTGCGGGAATCCAGTTTAATTTTTACCGGCGCTCCCTATATTTCCATTCCCAAGGAAGTTATTCCCGCTATTTTAGATGCGCTCGAGTTAACTCCAACAAGCATCTTATTCGATCTTGGCTCTGGCGATGGTCGCGTGTTGTTCGCGGCCGTAAAGCGCGCAGACGGACTGCAAGGAAAAGGGATTGATCGATCTCTCATTCCGACTTGGACCGCGCGGTTTCAAAAATGGAAACAACATGAGCATGCCGTCGAAATCATGCGCGGTGATTTTTTTCAGGCAGACCTCTCATCTGCCACGCATATTTTTGTGTATTTGTTTCCAAAACTCATGAATGAACTTTTGCCGAAACTGCAGAAAGAACTGAAACCAAAAACGCGGCTCGTCTCCTGCGATTACCAATTTGCCGATCTGGAACCAAAAAAAATTATCGAACTCGAACATCGCCCGGTGAGAGCACTCG
>DASTLG010000140.1:0-2813 GCA_035715245.1 Patescibacteria group bacterium | reverse complement strand
TCTGTTTTGAGTACGGCGTATACACAACATCATTGACGGTATACTGAACTTTTTTCCTGCTAAGCCGCTTTTCTGTATAAATTTGATAGCGAATCGCGACCGGAATTTTTTTGCTTCCATCCGCGACTTCGTAAGTCGAATTAATGCCGTTCGTGTAGGTTACTTTAATTTTCGGCTCGCCGCTCTTCATCTTCACGTTTGTGCCTTTTTTTTGAATATCAACTGTCGAGATCTGATCTGTTTCAGGATCCCAAAGAGCGACCGTAACGTCGCGCCAGCCGTTATCATAGGTCAGCACCTTTTTCTTTGGATGCGCGGCAAGATCGCTATTAATCGCATCTTGCAGAAGCGTTTTCGCGCGACTGATCGCATCTTTCAAAGGAAACGACATCGGCGCACTGGGCAGAACCGGTTCTGTGGAAGTCGCAACTGGCACAACCACCTGGACCGTTGAGGTCGCCGTCGGGGGCGATGACGTAGCGGTCGCCGCACATGCATTGGAAATGAGACAGAGCAGCTCTTCACGCGTCGCGGCGCTCAACCCAGTCGCCGGATGGTAATATCGTCCGTCTGCCATCTGAAAGATCAGAGGCTGAGAAACCGGATCGGTCGATGAAGCTGACACGATGAACGCGTCATTCGTAGAGGTGACTGTTTCGGCAAAAACCGGTGTGATCATAAGTCCGCCCGCACCAAGAAGGCAGACACAAAAAAGAGCCTGTTTGAACATAAATCAATGGTACAAAGCATGCAATCCACTGTCCAGGTTTTTGTTCTTTTTAGCCATGATTCGCTCCTGGCCGATGCCGAAACGAGGCTTTCCAATTTTCATTACGAACCAACTTAATCGATTTTTTCAGCAGTCGATCTAAATTCCGGTACCCGCACGTTTGAAGCGTCTCCTCCATTGGAACCCAGATTGATGCCCAGATAGCCTCTTCTCCAGTGAGTTTCGCTTCCGCATCAGCCGGCGCCTCGAATAGAAAAAAATGCACCGTCTTCTCAATTAATTTTCCATCCTGATAAAAGCGATACGCTGTTTTTCCGATCGGCGCCACATACCGCAGACCGCTTAAGCCAGTTTCCTCACGAATCTCACGAATGGCTGTTTCAATCAGGGCTTCACCTAATTCCTGGTGCCCTTTAGGAAGCGTCCAGCGGCCTTCATCGCCTTCACCGTGTTTGATAAAGAAAAATTCAACCCCGTGATCGCGGCGGCGATAAATAATTCCTCCAGCGCTCACCTCAATATGAACCCGACGCGGCCGATTAGTGCGCGCTGGTCGAGGTTGTGTTCGACGCAGTTCCCGTCGCGGTCCCGGTAAGGATGGCGAGGGCACGGTCGAGCTGCGGATCACGTCCTGCTTCATAATCATCAGCGGTTCGATCGACAAGAATATCTGGCTCAAGGCCAATTTTATTAATCGCACGCTCTTTCGGCGTCAGCCATTCAGCGATCGTAATCTTAATAGCCGCTCCATCTGAAAGAGATTCATAATCTTGCACTGACCCTTTTCCAAAGGTCTTGGTTCCTAAAAGTTTTGCCGCGCCCGTATCCTGCAAAGCGCCCGCGACAATTTCTGCCGCGCTCGCCGAGCCTTCATTCACAAGAACAATGGTCGGCATTCCCTGCAGACGTTTGCGGCCATTTCCGTGAAGCGTTTCAACAATTTTTCCCTGTCGCCGTTCTTTTACAACCACGCCGTCTCCCAGCCATTCACCAGCCATAGAAAGCGCCGTATCAAGAAATCCGCCTGGATTATTGCGAAAATCCACAATCAACCCTTTGGGAGATTTTGCCAACACGGCATCAACAGCATTCGAAAATCCTTGCTGAGTATCCGTGTTGAAATTTGTAACCGTAATCAAGGCGACCTGCCCAGGAAGCATTTTCCACGTTACGCTCTTTACCTGAATCTCGTCACGGGTGATCGTCACTTCAAATGGCGGCTTCTTTTGGCTTAAACGAAGAATCGTCAAAGCAACCTTTGTTCCTTTCTTCCCCCGAATCAAGCTCACAACCTGCTCCAGCGTCATGCCGCTCACGTCCTGATCGTTTACTTTCCCGATCACATCTCCAGCTAACAATCCTGCTTTTGCGGCCGGCGAATCCGGAAGCGGCGCAATGATGGTCATATTGCCGTCTTTTAATCCAAGCTCTGCGCCGATTCCTTCGAATTTCCCTGCCAGCGCCTGCTGAAAATCACTCGCTAATTTCGGGGAGAAAAAGTCTGTATACGGATCATTCAAACTTTCGGCCAACCCGCTCATTGCTCCATACAAAAGATCCTTATCATTAACCGGCTGCTCGTAATATTTCTCTTTTATCAGCTGCCATAAATCCCAAAACTGTTTAAAATCAACATCCTTGGAAAAATTCATGTCCGCCGGCGGCATCTGACCGATTCCAAGGACTGCGCGAGAACCACCCGCGCTTGATGGACCCGCCGCAACATGCAATCCAAGCAGGAATCCGCCGAATCCGATCGCGAGCGCCAAGACTCCGAATAAAACGACGTGCACCGATTTCCTTTTCGCATTGAACATAATATAATATTACATTTCCTTATCCGCTTCAATTTCCGCTCCAAGAAGCCGGAGCCGTTCATCTAACGCTTCATAGCCGCGATAAACCATCTCGGCATCATGAATAATCGTTTCTCCTTCTGCCGCAAGACCGGCCAAAACCATGGTCGCGCCTGCCCGCAAATCAAGACTGCGGATTTCCGTTCCATGCAGCGGCGTTGGGCCAGTAATAACGGCGCGATGCGGATCAGCGATCAACGCATTCGCACCCATTTTTACAAGTTCCG
>DASTLG010000139.1:0-1638 GCA_035715245.1 Patescibacteria group bacterium | reverse complement strand
GGACGAAATGATCATTCCTGGATTTGAAATCTGCACGCGTCTTTCGCCGGAAGAAATCAAATCGATTCAGCAAAAGATTTCACACGGGGAAAATCCGATGACGTTCAAACGCCAGCTCGCAAAATTGATCGTGGAATGGCTAACCGGATCGGATGCGGCGCAAAAAGCCGAGGAGCAGTTCGAACAAATCCATCAAAAAGGCGAAACTCCAGAAGAAATGATGGAAATAAAAGTAAAAGAAAAAGAGCTCGCCTTGGCTGACGCACTCGTGCTGGCGAAACTCGTCGGATCAAAAAGCGAAGCTCGCCGTCAAATTGAACAAGGCGGCATCAAAGTGGATGAAATGAAGGTGACGGATGTGAATGCCCGCGTATCGATTTCGAAAAACGGCGTGCTTATTCAAAAGGGAAAGCGCTTCTTCGTTAAATTGAGCTTATGACATCTGCTCGCCAATTCTGGACAGAGACGATCGCAAAACGATTAACGACTCAGCTGGGAACGCCCATCTCTCAAAACGAAATCGTCACACCGCCGGATAAAAATCTCGGAGATTTTGCGTTTGGCTGTTTTCGACTCGCAAAAGAACAAAAGAAGAAACCGAATGAAATCGCGAACCAGATTGCATCAGGATTTGATGGTTCCGCGCTGGAAATCGCATCTGTGTCTGCGGCCGGACCATACGTGAATTTCACGCTCAAGACAGGCGAAGCCGTACATCGAGTGATTTGCGATATTGAGCAAGCAAAGGATTCGTATGGCCAGAACACATCCGGCCAAAACCAAGAACTACTTTTGGAATATGCGACGCTGAACACGCATAAAGAGGCGCACGTCGGTCATGTCCGCGTCCTCTCGCTTGGCGCTGCTCTCGGTCATCTGCTGGAAACAAACGGATGGAAGGTCATTCGAAACAGTTATTTAGGCGATGTGGGCGCGCATGTGGCTAAATGTCTTTGGCATCTTGTAAAAAAGAACGGATTTAATCCGAATCAGTTTGGAATTCAAGATGCGGATAAACTTTTACATGGAATCATCAAGGAACAGCGGACCGGCCGGTTCCTTGGAGAAACATATGCGGAATCGACGCGAGCCATGGAAAATGATCCGGAAGCAAAGCAGGAAGTCTCGCTCGTGTTGAAAAATCTGGAAGCGCATGATCCGGCTTGGGAAAAACTCTGGAAAGAAACCCGTCGCTGGTCGCTAGATGAACTGTCTGCCATTTTTGAAGAACTTGGAACTCAGCGGATTGATAAGCAATATCTTGAATCCGATGTTGTGGATCGCGGGCAAGCGATCGTGGATGAATTGCTTAAAAAGGGGATTGCAAAAATCAGCCAAGGAGCGGTTATTGTGGATTTAGAAGACGTCGGTCTTGGCGTCTTCCTGATTCGAAAATCCGACGGATCCACGTTATATGCGACGAAAGATTTAGCTTTAGCAGAACAGAAAGCGAAAGATTTTCCCAATTATGCCCGCGCATTATTCGTCGTTGATAATCGTCAATCATTTTATTTTAAACAGCTCTTTGAAACCTTAAAGCGCATGGGATTCTCAAAGCGGCAGGAGTTTGTCGGCTTTGAATTCGTCACATTAAAAGCCGGCGCTATGAGCAGCCGCGAGGGGAATGTCGTCACCTAC
>DASTLG010000138.1:0-2390 GCA_035715245.1 Patescibacteria group bacterium | reverse complement strand
TCCAATCTTCAGCTGGCGCTGTTTTGCGTTTCCTTCCTTCTTTTTGCTTGGCGCCCAATACGGTTTTGAAAAAGGCTGAATCATCAGAACTTCGGTTCTGCTTGTCAAATGGATTTTCGAGAGATGTGGGACGAGGCATATTTTACTTTTTATGAGCTTCCTCTTGATTTGGAGGAAAACGGGCAATGACACGGAAACCAACGGTTCTATCCCCCTGTGAAAGGGGAGCTGCAAAGACATACGAGAGGCCACCAAAATTAGAGCCTCCGCCACACAGACGTTCACGAGTTTCAAAGCGGTCCTCAAACTGCTCTGATGTATTAGTATTGCCCCATTCTGGATAATAGAGATTACCAAGAACGTTGAATTCTATCGCTCTTAAAAGAGAAAAAGATGCTTCGGGTATCTTCATGGCTTTGTTCAATGATTCTCTTACTTGCGTTTTATCGAGGTCGTTTACTGAAAGACCGAAACGTGAACCAGCAAAAAACACTTTACCAGTAATCGAAATCCGATTAATGATATTCTTTTGTCGTAATTCTATAAGAATAGGAGCCAGAAAATCATTTGGAAACATTTGATCGCCATTGTCGTAGTTAGGCGTTGGTTGTGATTCAACAAGCATCCATGATCCAAAAAGGTTGGCGGCTTCGGGAGATATTTTTTCATCTCTAATCCAGTCAAAGAACAAGTTCCATGGTTTTATTCTCCATCCAGGAAAATTCTTTGGCTGAACATCCGTAATAACACCATCAGCATCGCGTTTAATTTCAACCATAGACACGGGCGGCAGATAGTGAAGTTCAAAGCCTAAACGCCGCCATTCGAGAATTCGTTCTGTGGTTGCCTCTTTAGGAAGTGGAGGAATAGGAATCTCCTTGTCAAAGAACCGATGCAAAGCTCGAGATTCACGAGAAAATATTTCATGAAAGATTCGTTCGCTCTCGACTTTTTCTTGGTCTTCTGCAGAAAGATGGAAATCATCAGCTTCTGTTCCAAAATTTTCCTTTGGAGATTTGGGTTTAGAAGCGCCTTTGCTAAGCACGCTTTTCACAAACGCGACGTGATTTGGATCGCGTTCTTTTGGTATTTCAAATGGATTTCCAAGAGGATGGGATGGCATAAAAAGAGAATCGTCAAAAACTGACGTTATTATACCTAAAAAGCGGCTTTATTCTAATTTGTTTTCAAGAAATAAAAAAAACCGATCCAATCGGATCGGCAAGACAGACTAGAAGGCGGCGGCCTTCATGAGCGCTTCGGCGCAGGGAATAGCTTCGTGTTCAACCGCGGGGATGGCTTTGATCCATTCCGCGGGAATGCCATCAAGACCCACAGATGCGCCAACGAGCGCGCCCACGACACTTGCATTCGTATCCGTGTCGCCGCCGGCATTTACGGCTTCGAGAATCGCGGCGCGAAAATTACGCGGCTGACGAAGAAATGTTCCAAACGCGAATGCCGCGGTTTCCCTTGCTAAGAACCCGGAGCCAGCTACTTCACGGAGCAACTCTGCTGACTTGAGGATTTCGCGGCGGGCATCAGGATCGTAAAATTGATGAGGCAGAGGACCAGGAGCAATGACAAGAGCTGCGAGGTCCTTGGAATTGGTTCCGTTCAGAATATGATTCAAAATGCGAGCGACGAAACTGGCGCATGCAGAAGCCTCAGGGTCTGAGTGAGTCATTTCGCCCAGGTCATAAAAAGAATCCCATTCTCGAGGAGCTCTTCTATTCGCCCAGTGCAGCCAGCACGCGAGGGGTGCAATTTTCATAATGACGCCGTTTCCGAGACCGCGATTTTTCTTCGGCGCTGGCGCGATTCTCGGATTTCGGCCGCGTGCGCCGCGGGAGTCAAACCATTCTTTGATTTCCGCGATCGAGTCGCGCGTGGATCCTCCCCATCCTCGCGTATTTTTTTCGAACGCCGCAACATGGGCGAGCGCCTGGTCAATGAGATCGAATCCGCGGCTCCGGATCAGGCTTTCTGCAACGACACGCGTGAGTTGCCAATCGTCGCTTGTTTCGCCGAGCGCGATTCCACGGGCATCCTTGAATTTACGTTCGATGCCGGCAGGCAAATCCTGCAAATCGGTAACGCCTGCACCGCCCGTCATCTTCAAGATGTCCTCGGCACGATAGTTTTCCCACGGGACGCCGATCGCATCGCCGATCGCGACGCCGGCAAAACAGCCGAGAATTCGCTTGCGTAAAGTTGGTCCAGAGGAATTCGATTGCATGTTCACCTCCTCCGCTGATTTTCGAAGAACTAAGGCGAATGTGGCAGAAAAAAGAGCTGATGTCAATGGATTGATTTAAAAAAAGACGGCTTGGCCGTCAAAGATTTTTAGCAGAAAGATTCTCCATTCAGACTCGCGATGGCGAAAATGA
>DASTLG010000137.1:0-17783 GCA_035715245.1 Patescibacteria group bacterium | reverse complement strand
GTCGTGTCGTTTTGCACCATCGGACCGCCTAAACCCGGCCATCTTGATTCAGGTCCTACGAAAATCACGAGCAGATGATCGGGATCTTCCCGAAAGAGATAGCAGTGATCAATCCAGCAAAGCGGAAAAAGATATTGCGTTTCGCTTCCCGACTGATCGCCCTTCTGCATTTCTCGAAACCATTGGACGTAAGCGTATCGATCTTCAATGCGCACCGTAGGACGGTCTACGCGCGCAAAGATTTTACCGCCCATGGAGACGACGCCATTGTGTTCACCCGACATGACGCCCTCCTCGTGGAAGAAGTGCCGCGAATTATTCTAGTGAGCTGTCAAAGCAACGTCAACCTTGACCCAAACACGTTAAAACGATAGGATTTGCGCGTTCTTTTGCGCTCGAAAAAATGAAAAACGCACGGGCGTCAAAAGACGCGGCGAACACAAGGAACGTATTTCAACATGGAGAGGTGTCAGAGTGGTCGAATGAGCCGGACTCGAAATCCGGTGTACCCCAAAAGGTACCGTGGGTTCGAATCCCACCCTCTCCGCCATTCGACGCGCTTCGCTTGCTCATGACTCCGCCATAGACCTGAGTTCATCGAAGGTCTCATGGCTATGCCATGGACGCGAAGAGCGCGAATGCCAATTTCACCTGAAAACAGGTGGATTTTTCATAATGAGCAGTGGTCCAATTTTTCGTATTCTGATGGAATTCGCCTTTTCAAAACAAAAGCATAGCATTATAAAATAGAGAAACTCTTAAAAGCATTTAATTATGGATAAAGATGTCCTTATTTCAAAAATAGCCGATGAAGTGAAAGCTAAGCTCGAAGGCGAAGGGTCTGGCCATGATTGGTGGCACGTTTACCGTGTCTGGAAAATGGCGAAACATATTAGCGAAAAAGAACAGGTCGATTTGATGATCGTCGAGCTCGCCGCACTTTTGCACGATATTGCTGATTGGAAATTCCATAACGGAGATGACACGGTCGGCCCTCGAATTGCCGGAGAAATGCTCGAAAAGCATGGCGTGGCGAAAGAGATCATTGCGAGCATTCGTCAGATTATTCAGGAAGGAAGCTTTAAAGGCGCAGGCGTTAAAACCGTTCCCTCGACGCTTGAAGGAAAAGTGGTTCAAGACGCCGATCGCTTGGATGCGATTGGGGCAATCGGCATCGCACGTACATTTGCGTATGGCGGCCACACAAACCGGACCATGTACGATCCGGCGACAAAACCCGTGATGCATCAAACCAAAGAAGAATACGCAAAGAACAGCAGTCCCACGATTAACCATTTTTATGAAAAACTGCTTTTACTCAAAGATCTGATGAATACAGAAACGGCAAAAAAAATAACCGAAGGGCGGCACGCGTTTATGGAAGCCTATCTGGATCGATTTTATAAAGAATGGGAAGGACAAATATAAATTTTACTTTTATCATGATTCAAGTTTAAATACAGGTCATGTCGAAAAATTTTGTATTAAAATCTAGAGAGAGCAAACTTTGGCGTGATACCTATTTCCATAAACAGCTTGGATTAAAAGCGGCAAAAATCGTTGAACAAATCCTTCCAATTTTTGAAAAAGAGAGGCCGAAAGACGGTCGGCCGCGCAAGGCTATGAAAGCAATCCTGGCTTGGGCGCAAGGAAGGCAGAAACTAGGCATGTCTGAAGTGCGCAAACTTTCGCTTGATGCGCATGCGGCGGCACGCGTCGTAAACGCAGGCAGGGCAAAATTTGTTGCTCATGCCGCCGGACACGCCATTGCAACCTGGCACGTTCCAACCCATGCGTTAGGCGCGTTTTTCTATGCTGGAAAAGCGCTTGCCGTAAAAAACACAGTTTCTAGAAGAGCAGAATCTTAGGCGCAAAAATCCGTTATGGAAAACTTCGAAAAAAAGAGAAAAGAAAAGCCGGCCGTTTTGTATCTCGCGGCACAGACGCCCGGCATCCGAGAGCTGCTTCCAAAGAAAGGAAATTATCGAGACAAAAATGAAGGGGCGGTTATTTTTTCAACCCCAGACAAAGCATTAGCTTCCGCATTTCTTGTAAAAGGACACGGCGATCACTGGATGCAGATCGGCTATTACAGAGGAATTCCGGTTGTCGTCATAAATGCGGATCGAGAAGAATTTATCGCTAAGGATACAGGCGGCGTCATTTATTCAGTTCCGAGTGATACGTTTGATTACGATCCGGATAAAGGATTGAGAGAAAAAGAATGGACAAGCCGCGAGCCGGTTAAACCTCTTGCAGAAACGAGATATCCCTCTGCGCTTGATACCATGATCGAGCATGGAGTGCAGGTTTATTTCGTCGATAAACAAATCTTCGATGAGATAAAAAATTCTAAAAATCACGGATTCAGCATTCTGAAAAATTTACATTCTGAAAATGAACGACGAGGAAAAAACATCTCATCTTGGAAAAAATCGAAATAACGAAAATCCTATGAACCCTGTGCTTGTAACGTGTTATGTAAATCCAGATTTGGATGGCCTAGCTTCTGCCGTGGCTTATGCGGAATATTTAGAAAAGACCGGAATTGATGCTGAAGCCGCGATCATAGGCGAACCGCACGAAGAGGCAAAATATGTTCTTCATCGATTCGCCATCCCCCGTCCAAAGCAAATTCTAGACACGAAAACAGTTCAAAAAATTATCCTTGTTGATTCAAGCGATTTAAACGGATTAGAAGGAAAAATTTTGCCTGAGAAGGTCATTGAAATCATTGATCATCGCGCAGTAAACGAAGCACACAAATTCCCGAACGCCAGCATTCAAATCGAACTCGTCGGCGCGGCCGCAACCTTGGTCGCGGAAAAATTCATGCGGCAAACCATTCCTATTTCCAAACCATCCTCAATTCTCCTAGTTTCCGCCATCATCTCAAATACCTTGAATTTTAAGGGATCCGTGACGACCGAACGCGATCGAAAAGTCTCAGAATGGCTGAATCAAACCGCACAGCTTCCGGACGGGTTTTGGAAAGAACTCTTCACGGCAAAATCCGATCTTTCCGGATCAAAACTCGCGGAACGGATCGACGGCGATTTTGCGGAATTTTCCTTTGGAAACAAGCGCATCGGTATCGCTCAGCTGGAAATCATTGGTGCAGAGAAATTAATCGAACAGCGTTTAATCGAGATCAGAAAAATCCTGCAGAAATTAAAACAAGAAAAGCATCTGGATTTTGTTTTCCAGAACACGATTGATCTTGAGAAAGGACAAAATTATCTCATTGCCGCAGATGATGAATCAAAAGACCTTCTCGAAAAGTCTCTAGAAACCAAGTTCACGGGAAACGTGGCAAAACCATCCGTCCTCCTCATGCGAAAACAAATCGTCCCCCGACTAAAGGACACGATAGAAAACAAACTTCTATGACCAGAATCGAACAATTAACCCATAAAGCGAAGGACTTGTACCAGGCTAAAAAGGAAACACGCACCGAATGGGCTGACTGGCTATTCTCCCATCACATTTTTCTGGTGGCTAAGGCGGCCGAACGGTTCAGTGAGCGTTTTGGCGGTGATAAAGATCTCGCTGTTGCCGCCAGTCTTTTACACGATATTGGAGATGCCGTAATTAGCCGATTTGATCCAAAACACGAAGAAGAGAGCAAAACCATCGCGAGGCGGTTTTTAAAAGAGACGGGTTTCAGATCGGATGAAATCAAAACCATTGTAGATGACGCGATGACATTTCACGGATGCACAGATGGAAATCGACCAAAAACACTTGAGGGGAAAATCATGGCCAGTGCCGACGCTTACGTTCACCTCACAAGTGATTTTTATACGCGTGCCTACGAGGCCATGAAAGGACAAAAAACCAATGATGAAATCAAGGCATGGGCCTTGCCAAAACTTGAACGCGATTTTTTTGAAAAAATTCTTTTTAACGAGATTCAAAACGAAGCAAAAACTGGATACGAAACAAATAAGCGATTTTTTGAGGCGCTCAAATAGCAAAAAGGCCCGCGGTGTGCGAGCCAATAGTGTTCAGATTTCGAGGGTTCTCTTGAGCACTTCGAATAAGGTTTGAGCGCTCTGCGGCTTATAAAGCCTGGGCTTAGTCACGAATGGCCGCAGATCTCCGGTCATTACGGTCGGATCCATGACAAGCTCTTGCGCAACAAAATCCTGAAACGAAAATCTCGAATTCCGCAAAATCGTATCCTTAAAGCGACTGCAGTGGTCGGGCTTGACCACAAGCTCTCCGCTCGCAAGGGCAAAAATGAGCGAGTTGTAAAAATAACCGATGCTCAAGGCGTGAGAAACCGCTTCTTCAAGATCCTCATCTTTTCCGTTTGTTTCCATCGGAACCGCTGAAAGATCGGCACTAAAAGGATCCGCTGGATAGGCGCCGCAGGCGTGTCCAAGGGCGAGCGCCCATTCTTTGTCTGCACCTTTGAGGAGAATAACTTCCTCATATCCGAAGTAACCGACCCGTGTCCGGTGCCAATCACTGTCATTCGCGATTTCGCTGTACGCTTTGCGGGAAAGCTTCACAAGCTTGGCATTGGGAAGCGCGGAAAAAAGTCGGAAAACGTTTTCCAAGAGCTCTTTTGCCAGAAGGCCCTTTTCCTCCATGCGCACGCCTCCTCGCGTAAAAAGACCGAAGTTCACTGAATTAACAATAGAATATTCGTGATGTCAAACGATGGCCGCTTCCTTCCGTTTCCAGAACAGGCAGATAAAAAGCAAAAGCCAAAAAGCCATGGCTAAATCATTTTTAAAATACGGAACATCAAATAAACCCTGAAGCACGATGGCAATCACCGGCGCGATTGATGCAAAAAAAAGCAAGTGATCTCCCTTCTCATTTCGGTAAGCGTCGACAATCCACTTGCCTAAAATCCAAAAAAAAGAAAAGACTCCAAGCAAACCCGTCTCGCTCCAAACATTAAGCAGAATATTGTGCGGGTACTGAAAAATTTCAATTGCTTTTGCGCGATGATAGGCGGCGAACACAGCTGGATAAGCGCCAAATCCCGCACCAAAAAACCAATGGTCCTTGAGCATCTGCCAAGTTTCCCGCCATTGAAACAACCGCACCTGTCCTGACCATTCCTGCAAAGTCGCTGTTTTCCAAACGAGCATTCTGAGCGAAGGGATCAGAGCTAAAACCAGAGCGCCAAGGGTTGCCAATCCAAACGCAATCGCGCGGGTTTTCCGATACAAGAGAAGCGCGATGGAAATAACGGCGCCAATGGCAAGTAATCCGCCATTACTTTTTGCAACACAGATGCCGGCGAGCGCCGAAATCCATCCAATGAGCGACCAGTGCTCTCGCCGTTCTCGAAGCCATCGAACAAAGGCGAACGCCCCCACAGGCGCAACGAACAGCGAAACCGCATTCGGATACCAAAGAAAGCTCGTCGCACGCCGGCCGGCAGAAATCGCCACATTCCACGGAGAAGGAATACCAAATCCGGTACAGAATTGAACCACAGCCCACGCGGCAATAACTCCCGTAACGAGAATAAGCGATCGATAAAGCCGTTTCACATCCTGAGATGTTTCCAGCATACGCGCCAAGGTTACAAGGACGAGAAGCGGTTCTAAGACATGCGCCCGCCAAAGACCCAGGCCGGCAACTTTATCCGGCGCCGCAATCACGCCGATCAAGCTTGCCACCAACCAGGCAAGAATCGGCCATCGCCATGACCCAAGTCTCTGCCATCCCTGCTTCCAGCCAAGGAAACCAAATTGTGCTGAAAAATCCACCAACAAAACCATGACGTATAATTCAAGCAAGGTCGTCGGAATGACCCAAATATGAAAACGGACTAAAAAGGTCGGCAAAAAAAACGGCAAAAGCCACAAAAGCACCGGCGTCATTGCTCGAGGTTGCAGACGGAGAGCTCCTGGAAGTTCTGCCATAACAGACGCCAGCGTAACGCAATTGATAAAAAAAGAATAGCTGGCGGTTGCGTATTTACAGGCAAAACGCTACCCTGATTCAGTATATGATCACCAAAGAAGAGCTCCGCGCAATGTGCTACAACCCAGACGGATCGGTTAAACCAAAAGCTGAATGCCGGGCCGAGATGATCAATAAATTAATTTTGGACGAAATGATGGATATTGACGAGGCGGAAAATCTGATCGATAAAACCCTGCGTGAATTCAATCTCTGGAATGAGCCGACACTAGAAGAACTATTCAAGGATGAACCGGAGCAGCCGTAAAACCAAAGCTGATCAAAACAAAAGCGATCCCATGAGGCGAGGGATCGCTTTTTTCATCGCCGTCAAGCATGGAGACGGCAATGAGGGATGGACGTGCCTCATTCCATCACCCGCGTCTAAAAAGCGCAACTTTTTCTCCGCAGGCAAAGGAACCAGTACGTGAATAAACGAAATTGTTATCGCCCGGCAGAAACTCGTCAACAGCACGAGGTGGATAACTCCTTACAAAATAAAATTGCTTACTTTAATATTCTCCCTCTCGAAGTGAATCGACTATTTTTATCTTGTGAATTTCGAAAATAAATTCTCGTACGCGGCTACCATTGAACACACAAAATTTCATAAAAAAATAGCCGATTTTTCACTATTTTTTCTTTTTCGCTTTCGGCTTGTTCCCAAACCGTATTCAATTATTTTTTTATTCTACTCGGAAAGTGGAGGTGCGTTCATCTGCTGAAAGTCTCACAAACCGCGGATCAGATGCGAGCGCCCGAAGAAACGCCGCATCATGATTTTCGGCAAAAACAAATTTCGCATGGAATAACTCATGAATAACGAAATAGGCATCCTGACGTGTCCCGCGTGTAAGATCGCGGTAGGCATCAGAAAGATCTGGTCGCGCCGCTAAAAGAAACGTCGGATCGAGTCCGCTTATATACCGAAGGCGATCATCCAGAAAAAATAATTCCGGAAATTGATCCCAACTGGAATGGAAAACCCGATCCCCTGGTTCTGCGGTACGCGAAATTGAGGCAAATCCTTTTGCGAATTCCATAAACGGCCTCGCCTGCGCACGCAGAAATAAAACAGAGGAGATCAAAGGAATAAGGATTCCGGCCGAACAGAGCAAAATAAGACCGGCAAACAGAAATTTGAACCATCTTTGAAGGGAATTAAACCAGTTCCTCACAAATTGCCAGCCGCGTTCTCTTTTTATTCTGATGCTTGAAACAAGCAGGGCGAGAAAAAAGATAAAAAAAGGAACAAAATACTCGATCATGCGGAAACTTTTGATCGAAAGAGCAAAAAGCCCGGCCAGGACAATGGAAAATCCGGCCGTATTCCGGGCGTGGTCAAGATCAAGCACAGCCCGCTTCTCAGTCCATCCAAAAACAAACGCAAGGGAAGCAAAACAGATTCCAGCGACGCTGACCACCAAAGAAGTCCACGCTGCCGGCAGCCATTCAGCGCCTAAAAACACACGATGAAAGGAAGTTAAGACGGCTACTTGCACAAGCTGAGTCCAGAGGAGCGTTAAATTATGCGGAAAATTTGGATGAATCACGACACCAAGAGCTGTTCCGGCTGCGGACCAAAAAATCAGGGCCCAGGGTCGAAGCGAAAAAAATGATCGAATCGGCATTCCCTCAACAACGACATCAAAAAGCCAGGCACCGCACAACAGAGCAACTTCAGAAACAAGCAAAAGAGACCAGCCGCCATGCGAGAGCGCGAATACGAATCCAGCCAAAAAGACCCAAAGCGGTTTTTTTAAGACATAGGCAGTCAGCCCAAAAAGAAAAAGTCCAATGGCGAGCGGAGATGGTTTTGAAAGCGAAAAGCGCTCAACCATGGCCGGCGAGAGGAAAAGCAAGAAACTCCAAAAAAACGGAGCGTGAGCTCGGAGCCGCTTTAATAAAAGAAAAAAAAGAACAAAAAAAGCTGACGCAAAAACAACGCCAGCGATCTGCACCCCCCACAACGGGCCGAACAGGTAAACAAAAGGAATGAGCAAAACATGATGCAAAAATTCCAAATCCGCAAAATGCGACCCGAGGAGAGTCAGATCCAGCCAAGGGAAGGAAAGGAGTGGGCCGTGCTGAATGATCCATTGCGTTTCTTTTGCATGGACAAATGCATCTGGATCGGGAAAGCCGCCCCATGGCTGGATCAGAATGAAAAATGCCAAGGCAAAAAGAAAAAGCAAAATCAATGATTTCCAAATCCGCATAGGAAAAAGGATAAAGCACGAGCACGCATCTGTCATGAAAAAAAATGCGCCCGCCCCCGGTTTCCCGAAGGCGGGCAGAACGCACTAGATGTTGACGCCGCCGAGCTCGCGACACGTCTCCCGTGTCTTGAACCACGGCTGGCCAGGACACTGGAACGTGTTGGTCGCGGGTGCGGTCGATCCGCTCGCGCTCGAACGGCCGTGATGCCGACTCGCACGCGGCTTAGGCGGAGTCTGCGCCACAGGCGCGGCTGGCGCCGGCGTGGGCGTTGCCGCGGCCGGGCACTGATTCGTCATCACGAACTTGGGATACCGGCCCGTGAGCTTGAAGCCGGTTGCGAGCAGACCCATGGCAAAGAGAATCAGGAAAACTGCTCCCACCGCTCCGAACGGGACTGCCGCGAGCCGATGCGCTCGCAGAACCACCGCAAGAGCGATGAACGCGGCGCACGGAACAAGCACGACGAACGTGAAGCTCAGAATCCTGCTCCAGCCGTCGCACATGAGGCTCTTCCAAAGCGCGTCCAGACCCGTGACGCTCGAAAGCGCGGAAATCGCAAAGTACACAACGGCCACGATGAGCGCCGACTGCCACACGCTCTCCATGAGCCTAATCCGGTTCTGCCGCTCCTCGAGCAGCTTCTGCGGATCAAACTTGGAGTCGCGCTTGATGAATTCCCAGCCCCACGCGCCCAAGAAGAGCACGAGGAGAATCCAGCGAACTGCGTAGACCGGGATGGCGATCCAGAACAGGCCGAGCGCCATAGCGCCGACCGTGGGCGTATTCATTGCCTCACTCACGGCCCGGCCGAACCCTTCGAGATCGAGTCCCAAACCCTTCAACTGCTCTTCTGCATTCTGGGACGTGACGCCGACGAGCAGGGTCGTGAGCACGCTTCGCAGAATGGCGTTAAAGAGGCGCGCAACGAAGCCGCCGATCTTCTGGATCGGAATGCCAAGCGCAAGCACGATTACACGCGGCAGAACCACACCAATGAACCCGATGCCGAATGCGATGAACGCGATCCAGCACGCCTGAGGCCACATGGTGTAGTAATCGTTGCCGTTGCACAGGTTGAAGTAAGCGTTGAAATCCACCCACGACAGCCCGAGCGTAAGCACGACAATGGCCGTGAACATGAAGAGCGGCGAACGGCGCGGACCGAACTGCGCGTAGAACGCGTCCGGATTAAACGCCGTTCCGCCAACAGCCGCGGCCGCCGCCTGCGCCGCGGCCTGGCGGTTCGTGATCATCTGCACAGCCATGGCATAGACGAACAGAAGGACGAATCCGAGCAGGACGACACCGACACAGATGATCCACTCGGACCAGAACCCGTCCGGAATCGTCTTGAACTGGATCGAGACACCAAGCATCATCACGACATGCGTGATGAGGAAGATGAGGAACAGGCGCTGGGAAAGCCTTCTCAGCCGAACCACCGCGTTCCACAGGAACGTGTACACGCGGCTCGCATTAACGCTCCCTCCCTGACGCAGATACGTCCACGCGCGCGTAAGCGCCTGCCGATTCTGAGAACCGGCAACGAAGAGCGCAAGCAAGGACAAGAAACTACCGAGAGAATCGAGCAGCTGCTCCAGGTTAGGCGACTGATTGCCGCCCGCGCCTGGCTGGTTCGTCGGATTCGCCATCGGTTTCTCCTTTTCAGCGCCTACGCGCCGATCAATTCGTGGACAAACTGCTTCAGTCTAAGCCAAAGCCGTTCTCTTCGCGTCTGCGGCTTGATCGGGTTTCCCTGTTCGTCTTTCGTGAACTCGGGACAGTAGGTGAGCACCGCATTCAGCGCCGCCGCTTCTACCGCATTTTGCTTTGCCGCAGTCTCGCGCCCGGCCCGCGCCGCCGCTTCTTCCGGCGTATCCTGATGCGGACCGATAAGCGCGAGGACTTGCTGGCCCAGCTTCTCGATCGTCGTCGGATCCTTCTTCACCGCCTCAGGCGAGAGCAGAACCATAAGCGCCGCACGCCGCGTTTTCGCATCCAAGGCGAGCAGGCCCTGCAGACCTTCGACCGTAAAATTCGGCTTCATGCCCTGAAGAAGCATCTTCGTCTCTTCCTCATCGCTGAAGGACGCGAGATCCTGCCGAATCTTTTCGCGATCCGTATCAGACGAGAGGCCAGCGATGGCTTCAAAGAACGTCTTCTTGGAAGCGCTCTTCTCTGCGGGCTTCCTCAGATTCTTCTGCGCCTCGCTTTCGGCAATCGTCTTGATCCATTGGCGCTGTTGATCTTCGTCTTCCGGCAGCTCGTTCTTTCGCCGCTGGATTTCGTTGATGATGCTGACGAAGAATCCCTCGCCGCCTTCACCAAGGATATCGCTCGAAATCAAACCGGTCAGAAAAATCGCGATCGCTTTCGCGACATTCGCGAGTTTGTCGATGTCATTCGCGCCCAGCGACTCGGAAAATTTGATTGCCCTGGCAACGAATTCCTTGGACACAAACTTTCGCCCAAGGACATCGCCAGCGGCTTCGGCGCTCGCGCCATACAGTCTTCCGAGAAAGCCCGGGCCTGACCTGGAATTCGCCATGTGGATCCTCCTGCCTTGCGGCAAGTTCGAACGCGTTGTCAAAGACCGGCCTTTGCGCAGACACGCAGAAGCGCATCTTTACAAAAGACAAGGAAAAATAGCATAAAATGACCATTTTGTCAATTGTCTACTTCACAATTTTTTTCCGGAATTTACATGGCTAACTCCGGCCTTTTTGGCTAAAATGAGGCACTTACGCAAAGGTAAACACGAAAGTAATTTATTATAAATTCTGCTCAGTAAAGCCGAAATTTATAAAACATAGCGCACGGAAATACCTTGACAAAACGGCTTTTTTATGCTATTCTCGGTTGTTCGAACCTGGAAAGGGAAAAGCAAAAATTCCGGGTTCTTGGTCATCGAAATAACGAGTTCAAAAGAAAAGACAGGCGCAAGCCTGCAAAAGGAGACCGTCATGCGAAATCTCGTCATCATCGCCTTGCTCTTCACGTCCGGCTGTTTTGTCTACGAAAAGAAGGGCGGCTTTGTCCAGGCCGAGACGCGCGGGTTCGGGCGCATCTACGAAAAGACGACTGTGGACGAAGGCAATGCGTTCGATAAGTGCATGGCCGCCTATCGCGATCAGCGCCAGACCACGGGCATTCTGGTCGACGCGGTTACGACGTGTCGCGCCCAGAACCAGAACGAAGTTCTGATGGACGACCAGCTGGCCGCAAACGCCGGCTGGCGTGCCAAGGCAACGCAGTACCCCGGTTTTGTGCCTGGTGGGTTCCCGGGCGGCATGATCGGCGGACTTCCGGCCAGCGGCGGACCGCCGCCTGGGACCGAACTCGCGTTCACGCAGAGCCAGATCATGATGGCGGCGGCTCCGGGCTGGATCGGCGGCGGCATTCCTGCCGAACGGTCTGCCCGGCGGGAAGAGCTGGGCGCCATCAAGGAACAGCTCGCCGAAAACGCGAAGGCACTTTGGTGCCTGCAGAACAAGGACAAGAACCCGCCGGAGTGCAAGTAACCCAACACACCCGGCGCACGCCGGAGAAAACGAGAGGAAGATCATGAACCCGAAGACGTTCGCGCTCGCGATCCTGGTTGCCGGCGGCGGCTGTATCCCGGACATGTCAGGAGTTCTCGCTCAGCAGAACGAGCGCATCGACCAGCTCGAGGCGCGGCTGAAGGGCGAGAGCGAGGAACACCGCGCCGAAGTCGCGCGCCGGGAGCACGCGGAGCTCCGGCTCAAGCAGTATCTGGCCGGTGATCCGCAAGTGAAGGAAGAAGCCGCCAGGGCCGAGGCCGAAGCAAAGGCCGAGGCCGAGAAGAAGGCGGCTCAGGAGCAGACTCCGTCGCGACGCTACTACGCGTCGAACGGACCTCTGCCGCTCCCGACGAGCGCGCGAATGATGCGTCCGTCGCCGGCTGAGATGCGCCCGGCCTACCCCGAAGTGGTTGCCATGGGCATCGACGCTCCGCCGCCCGGCTGGGACACCAATCGAGCGAACCGCGGCACGCTCGTTGTTCGCAATGGTGATTACTTCTCAGCCGTGGCCGTGGGCGGCGTGTTCCCGCTCCCGATGGCAGGTCTGCGCCGGATCATCCCAGCCGAAGATCTCGAGGGCTGGGACCAGGCCACGCCCGTCGCGCCGCCGACCGGGCCGCTCGGGTATCACAAGTACTTTTTCGTCTTTTCGCACCCGATCGCGCGGCCGGTCGAAATCCAAGTTTGGAAGATCGTACGTACGGCCTACGTCGGCTCGTACTCCGTTCTGCAGACGTTCAACGTCAAGATGCAGGACGGAGACGGAAACGCCTACGGGCAGATCGACCTGACCGATCCGTACCGGTAGCCTTGGTCAGATTGTGTATGCTTCATGCGCCGGCTCTCTCGCGAGAGTCGGCGCCTTTTTTTATTCAAATCATAAAACCCGCTCACGCGGGCTTTATGGATTCGCTGCGCAGCGAAATGTTAGCTGGTTGATTGCGTCACATTGACCAAGGAACCGATGACAAAGTTGGAAATCGCGACCGCGGCCAAAATAAGCACCAACCCGATGATCGCATTTTTCAGCATGTCCTTTGCCTTTGTCACATTCTTGTCGTCGCCGCCGGCCGTCATCCAAAGAAAACCCGCGTACAAAATGTAAAAAAGCAAAATGATTCCCATGAACCCGAGCACGATATTGATGATATTTCCAATAATCGTGGTGAGCGGAGTCGCACTGCTCCCCAGTTGAGCCGCTCCACTGATCTTTCCGATATCATTCTGTGCTTTAATGAACGGATTGTCTGCGGCAAGCACGCTCGCAGGAGCCGCGAGAGCTGAGACAGCCATCCCAGCGCGTAGAAATAATTTATTCAATTTGTTCATAAATAACGTGACTAAAATTCATCATTTCGGTCTGCCGTCAAGAACCGGCGGTTGTCGTAGGGACTGTCGTTTGCCCAACGGATTTTGCCAGCGCATCAATCACGAAGCTCGCGATCGCGAATGACATGATCAAAAGCGCTAAGCCAATTGCCGCATTCTTTAACAAATCCTTTGCCTTGGTCACCTGTTTATCTTCTCCTCCGGCCGTCATCCAGAGGAAACCGGCGTAGAGAATCAGAAAAATGAAGATGATCCCAACGGTTCCAAGAACGACATTAATAACATTGCCGATAATCATCACCAAACACGTTCGCGCGTCTCCCGTGCAGAGATTCGCCAATCCGGCGGAATTTGCTGCGGATTTTAATCCTGTATTGTCTTCATTGATTCCAGCGGCCAAAAGAGCGGCCGGGGAAATAACCATGCCGACAATCAAGAAAAAAGTTGCGAGACGTTTTTTAAACATGGAGATTATCCGTTATCCTGCGTCGCGGTAATAAGACGCGAAATGACGAAACTGGTAATGGCCCAGGCCGAAAGGATGATGGCTAAACCGATAATCCCGGAGATGATCAGATTTTTTGCATCATTTGCTTTCTCTTCCTGGCCGCCGGAAATCATGTATTTGAAACCGCCCAAAAGAACAATGACGACTGCAATAATCCCAAGAAACCCTAGCGCTACGTTGATGATGCGGGCCGCTGTTTGCCGAACATCACCGCTTCCGAGTTTGATTTCACTTTGAACCGCACCAACACCGAGATCGTTCGCGTTCAGTGTCTGCTGAGCAAATACCACGGTGGGCAGAACAAGCGAAAGACTAAGCGCGGCCGAGGCGGCAAAACTCAACATCTTTTTCTTACGTGCTGTCATGAATAGATCACCTCCTTTCAATAGATAAATGATGTCCGCTAGTATAGCACACGCGCACCAAATCCCGAATTGATACGCGAGAAAAAAGGAATAAATTCTTTTAGGATGCGCCGCCGACTTTTCCAGAAATCTGCAGGAGGAAATTGATGATGACATACGAACCCATCACAACCACCAGACCAGCAAGCGCATACACAAGTGTCTTCTGCGCTGTCCCGACTTTCTTTGAGTCGCCGCCAGAAGTCATGTACAACACGCCGCCGTAAACAAGCGCTCCGAGCAAAGCCACGCCCATAAGGCCGATCAAGAAACGAATCACGCCGCCGATGAGCTGAGGAATGGTTACGCCTGAAAGCGGATCAAACAATCCGTAGCGTCCAGGCGCGCCTCCGCCGCCGCCAAACGAACAAGAAAGATCTGGAACCGAAACACTAAGCTGAGTCGGCACGCCGAGCTTTGCCGCAAACGCCTGCGGATCGCTTCCGATCTTGTCGCAATCCGTTTTTGTGACCACGAACGGAGCCGGGAAACACGTTGCCGTGCCTCCGCCGCATAAACACCCCTTGGACGCTAAACTAGACTGACAAATGGAATCAAAAACCGAAGGCGTGACGCTGTTCGTGGAAATGACTCCGCTGCAGCGGCAGGCATCCGTTGTTCCCGCCGCAAACACAGGTCCAGAAAACAGCACGCTCACGGTCAAAAGAAAAAGCGAAATAAAAAAAGGTATTCTCGACATACTAGGAATTGTTTTGGCTCGTGGTTGCGGCCGGAACGATGGTATCTGTACTCGAAGAAATGGCGCCAAAAAAAAGATTGATGAACGTATAGGAAAAGAAAATGATCAAAAGTCCAATCGTCGCATTGATCAAAATATTTTTTCCCTGCTCAATGCGTTTTTCGTTTCCGCCAGACGTTACCCACACAATGCCGCCATACACGAACATGAGGAGGGCCAAGGCGCCAACAATTCCAAGGACGGCGCGAATAGCTTTTCCGATCAGCGCCTGGACCGAATCAACATTTCCAAGCGGATTATAAAGCGTATTTCCAGAAACAGAGGGCGTTGAATCAGATGCGGCCGGCGCCGCTGGCGTTACTGGACCACAGGTCACATCCGCATCTTTTCCGCACCCCTTTGTTGGTCCGCCCGTACAAAGCGACTCAACTTCGCTGACTTTTGGGCAATCACTTTTATCTGAACACGGGCCTTGAACAATCTGACTCGAAGCCGAACCGTTCGTAAACGTAATTATGCACTTATTCGGTGAAGCGGTTGGGATTGGTTCACACGTAACTTCTGTCGTATTGCCCTCGCCGCACCCGTTTGTCTTTCCGCCTTCACAGAGGAGCGCCGCGTCTGCTAGTTTTGGACAATCGCTTTGAGCTGAACAGGGGCCTCGCACAATTCGACTTTGGTTTCCACCGTTTGAAAATTTAATAATACAGACATTATCTGTTTTTGGTTCACAGGAAACTTCTGCCACCTGACCACACCCGTTCGCCTCTCCACCTTTACAGAGAGCCGCCGCATCCTTTATCTTTGGGCAATTGGAAACATCAGTACAAGCGCCTTGAACAATCCAGCTCATGTTTCTGCCGTTAGAAAATCTAATAACGCAGACGTTGCCGGTTGAGTCCGCTTGTGCCGGATAACCAAACAAAAACAGCGCTCCGCAGACAAATAGAAAAATGGTCGCGATCCAGCGCCCGCGATGAAAAGAAGAGATGTCAGACATCAACATACTCATTTAGATGTGGTTTTCGCCTGTGGTTTAGGCGCATCAATAGAACAGCAGTACACATTTGCACCGGCATTTCCGCATAGTCCGTTATTGCCGCCTTTCTTATCCTGCATACAGCCAAGTTGAGCGGCTTCACTCGCATCGCCAAGCGTTCGGCATGAATACCCCTGACTGCCATACGTCGTATCGCACTTCGTGGCTTGGGCCGCAGGATTAGTCAACGAGGTATAAATAAATCGAACCGCGGTATTTGCAGCAAAAATAATGATCATGCCGATCGTCGCATTCACCAGCATGTCGCGCGCTTTTTTTGTATCATCTCCTCCGCCCGCCAGCAGATATCTCAACCCGCCATAGATGAAAATCGCGAGAAAAACCGCGCCAGACAATCCAAATAAATACCGGGCAAAGTTCACGCCGGTTCGAACGAGATCATCAAGCTGACATTTTCCATCCGTGGTGCAGTTGGAAAGCGTGAAGCCGGGCGCGGCCGAAGCTTTTGTTGCGCCCGCACTCTGCTGAGGTCTGCCGAGTGCGCCTATACCAGGAGGACAACACATTTTTCCGCCGCTGCAGACGGCGCTTTTTACACAGCCGTTTAATGCCAAATCCGGTGAAACATTCTGGCAGTACCATTCCGCCGTCCGTACGGGGGATTTTACGGCCGCAACTTCCGTTTCGTCTGCCGCCAAGGCGCAATCATCGCCAAGCGGTCCGGCTGGCACATTTGGATCACTTTGAATTTTGGCCCGCGCACCCGGCGTACAACAGTATTCCTGAGCTCCGTTGCAGGTGGTCCCTATTTTATCGGCTTTTACGCAATAGCTCGCAATCACTTTTTGATCGGTCGTCAAATCTCCAACCTGCTGACAAGACCAATCCATAGCTGGCGCGATTCCCGCCTTTCCTTCCAAAGCAAGAACCTGATTTTGATCCGTAACATCAAAGGCACATTCATCGCCGCCGACCGCAACGAGTGCGTCTGCAGCACAGCAGCTTTCCTGATTTTTCGTATCGCAATCCGGACTTGAAACGCAATATTTCGAAGCAAGCGAACCAATCACCCGCCCGCACGACCAGGTTGAAACCGGGTACGACGTCCTTGGCTCAACCGCGTTAATATCCTGCTGATTTGCCCGATACGCACAGGTATTGGTCCCGGTAATATAAAGCCGCGTATCTGGAACGCAGCAAAACTGACCGTTTTGACAGCCAGAGCTTACGACACAGTATTTGCTGATCTGCGAAGATTCTTTCGTGATGTCCGTCACATCCGTACATGTCCATTTTGTGGAATCTGCCTGATCAAGCGTTCCCCATTTTGTAATAAGCGCCTGAACATCGTTTACCGAAGCGCCGTCCGCGCATCCAGCCGCGTATACGCGCGCAACTCCTGTGAAAAAAAAGCAAAAAGACAGGAAAAAAAGAATGCCAAAAATTGATTCCGGCCGACGCATGCGCATATTCGCTGAATAGTATACACCTAATGGATGGTTTGCCCGATTTTATCCGCCGCAAGACGCGCGGCATCTTGCGCGTTCGAAGTTCCGGCGACCACGCTTTCAATCATAGAAAGCAAGGCGTTCTCCATGGTTTGCGGATCGTTACCACGGTACCAGGATGTCGCGGTTAAAACTTCTGATGCAAACACACCAACATCCTCATCATCCATCTGACTCGCGAGTTGCGCCTTTTGTGCCGCCGGTCGTTTCACCACATCCAAAACTTTCTTACTCTCATCAGGCTTGATCAAAAAATTCAAAAGGTTCCAGGCAATATCTGCATGTTGTGTTTTCTTTGAAACCGCAAAATACCAGTAATTAGCAAAATTTTTCACCGGATTTCCTTCGATCTGCGGCAGTTTACTAATCCCAAGGTTCAACCGCGGCGCTCCGACGCGGATCTGCGGCAGATGATACGAATAGCCGAAGAAAAACGCGCTTCGGCCCTGTAAAAAAGCATCCAATGAATTCGGCTGACTGCTGTTCCAGGTGTAATTCTCTTTATTCGGATTGGCAAAGTCTGTATAAAAGCCTAACGCTTGCACACCTGGCGGTACATCGCGGCCTTCCAGATTCGGCGGCATCAATTGAAAGGACGGATCACCATTTTCCGTCGTCATCTCCGCGCCGTTCTGGATCAT